>CACZSZ010000154.1 GCA_902783945.1 uncultured Lachnospiraceae bacterium | reverse complement strand
TTTTCTCTTGATAACCTTGCATTTTTCACACATCGGTTTCACAGATGATCTGACCTTCATGAGTATCCTCCTTTCCCGGGGTCTCCGGCCCCTTAACATACTGCCATCTTCTGCATCCGCCGCACCCCGGTGGGTTAGTCCAAAGCACAGCGCGCAGAGATACAGATAGCATTATAGCAGACCTGTACCCTGCGCGCAAGAAGAATTTTATTCTTATTTGATTTTTTTAAGAAGAACGATTATTTATCTCTCCAGATGATCCGTCCTTTGTCGAGATCATACGGCGAAAGTTCAAGCGTAACTTTATCACCCGGCAGGATCCGGATGAAATTCATACGAAGCTTCCCGCTGATATGTGCAAGCACGACATGCTTATTTTCCAGTTCTACCCGGAACATCGCATTCGGAAGTTTTTCAAGCACAACTCCCTCGACTTCGATTACATCTGCTTTTGACATCTAAGGTCCTCCTTGTTCTTTATAGCTTTTCGTATGGCGGCATTCCGTACATCCGGATGGACCGCTTCCGGCGTGAAAACGCCGCTCTGTTCATAGTCCGGCTGTATATGAGCCGGGTTCTTGCTCTTCGGTCTGTCTGCAGGTCTGTGCCTTCCGTCTGTCAGCAGCACCCTGTTTTCTTCCACCGCAAGAACAATATAGAGTTTTCCTTTATCATGTCCGGCCAGACTTCTGGCGAACATGCCCTTCTCCAGTTCTCTCACGTTATCCTGTGCCTTGTTTCAATGTACCTGAACTGCTGCCTATTTTGAAAGTGTCAGGATCTCCGGGTCACCGTCCGTGATCAGTACGGTATTCTCATAATGAGCGGAAAGTGCTCCGTCAGCCGTCACGACAGTCCAGTCGTCATCAAGCCACTCCACTTCCCATGTACCGGCATTGATCATAGGTTCAATGGCCAGTGTCATGCCCGGCTGAAGCCGGATCCCGCGTCCTTTACAGACAAAATTCGGGATCTCCGGATCTTCGTGCAGCTTTGTTCCTATCCCATGGCCTGTCAGATCCCGCACGACTCCGTATCCGAAAGATTCGGCATAGGTACCGATCGCGGATGATATTTCATGGAGATGACAGCCCGCTCTGGCATATTTGATCCCTTCAAAAAAGGATTGCTTTGTCACATCGATCAGTTTCTGTGCTTCTTCGCTGATCTTGCCCACCGGAAATGTCCTTGCCATATCGGAATGATATCCGTTGTAGATGAGGCCGGCATCAAGACTGATGATATCTCCCTCCTGCACTACACGCCCTTTTTTGGGGATCCCGTGTACGACTTCGTCATTCAGTGAAATACAGATCGATGCCGGATATCCCTGATAATGCAGGAAATTCGGGACACCGCCGCAGGCGCGTATCTCTTTTTCACCCTCCTGATCGATCTCCCAGGTCGTGATCCCCGGCTCGATCATCTTTGCGAGGTGATTGAACACCCCTTCCAGAAGCCGGCACGACTCACGCATTTTTTCTATCTCTCTAGCACTTTTGATTGAAACTGCCATACTGTTTTCTCTACCAATCCTGTCTTTTTGCCTATACCTTGCAGTCCGAATTTACTTATCGATCGCGGCAAGACCGTCTTACATTTCTTATGAAAGGATCGCCGTGATATCCTCGAACACCTTCCCGATTTCCTGCGTTCCGTCTACTTCCCGCAGCACACCGGCTGCCATATAGTAATCGATCAGCGGCTGTGTCTGGTCATGATAAACACCAAGACGTTTCTGTACAGTCTCGGGCTTGTCGTCATCGCGAAGGATCAGTTCCCCGCCGCAGGCATCGCATACACCCTCAACTTTTGTCGGATTAAAGACAATGTGATATGTCGCGCCGCATTTGGAACAGGCTCTGCGTCCGCCCATCCGGTTGACGATATTCTCATCCGGAACTTCAACATCGATCGCAAAATCGATCTTTTCCCCGCGGGCATCAAGAGCTTTCGTCAGTGCCTCTGCCTGCGGGATCGTCCGCGGAAATCCGTCGAGGACATATCCGTTTGCCGCGTCAGGCTGTGCAATTCTGTCAACGACCAGATCACATGTCAGATCGTCCGGAACGAGCAGCCCCTTATCCATATATTCCTTTGCCTTCAGTCCCAGCGGCGTTCCCTGCTTCAGGTTGGCACGGAAAATATCACCTGTGGAGATATGGGGGATTCCGAACTTTTCAGCAATCTGCGCCGCCTGCGTGCCTTTTCCCGCTCCTGGCGCTCCAAGCATGATTATTTTCATTTTTTCTCCTTTCAGTGCAAACGGGTCCACTGGAGAAACTCTGAGATTTCTCCCCGGACCCATTTTGCAATCAGTCTGTAAGGAATCCTTTGTAATTCCTGACTAACATCATAGACTCGATCTGCTTCAGTGTTTCCAGAATGACCGAAACAATGATGATCAGCGACGTTCCGCCGAAAGAAACGTTTGCGCGGAACAATCCGTTAAAGATATATGGGATCACACAGACGATGACCAGTCCAACTGCCCCGATAAAGATCACATATTTCAGGACTTTATTCAAATATTCTTCTGTGGGCTTGCCCGGACGGATACCCGGGATAAAGCCTCCCTGCCGCTTCATGTTATCCGCGACCTGCATGGGATTGAACGTGATCGCCGTATAGAAATAAGCGAAGAACACGACAAGCACCACATACAGGATCAGGCCGACCGTGTAGGCCCAGTTGCTGGTGTTGAACCAGTTGCTGGAACTCAGCATGTTGATGAACCATGCGCCGGCTCCTGTCGGATTTTTCCGGGTCAGTGCTACGATGATTCCCGGGAATGACATGATCGACGAAGCAAAGATGATCGGAATAACACCGGATGTATTCACCTTTAACGGGATGTTGGAAGAATTTCCGCCGACCAGACGGCGGCCTACCATTTTCTGTGAGTACTGCACCGGTATGCGGCGCTCTGCTCCGTTCAGGATCAGTGTCAGCACAACAACAGCCAGGATGACCGCAAAAATAACGATCCAGGCAACAGCTGCTCTGGCGATCGTCTTGCCCTGTACAAAGTTTTCGTACAGTGTGACCATATCCACAGGCACACGGGACAGGATGTTGATCAACAGGACGATGGAAATACCGTTTCCCACGCCCTTTATGTTGATCTGTTCACCGACCCACATAAGGAAACAGGAACCTGCCGTCAGTGAAGCCGCGACGACGATGACATTAATCACATTCATCTCCAGGATCAGCTGATTGCCGAACCCGATACACATGGCGATGGACTCAAACAGTGACAGTCCGACCGTCAGATAACGGGTGATCCGGTTCATTTTCTTTCTGCCTTCTTCACCTTCGCGCTGCATCTCTTCCAGCTTCGGGAAAGCGATCGTCAGCAGCTGTACGATAATGGAAGATGTAATATACGGCGTGATTGAAAGAGCCAGGATCGAAAAGTTTGTAAAACCGCCACCAGTGAAAGCATTTAAAACGTTAAATGCATCGTTAGCGTTATTTGTAAAATAATTTCTGAAGAAATCTGTATTTACTCCCGGTACGGGAACCTGCGACGCCAGCCGGATCACAAAGAGCATCAGCAGGAGATATAATAATCTCCTCCTGATCTCTTTTACCCGGAACGCGTCACGTAACGTTTTGAACATTACACCACCTCAATCGTTCCGCCGGCAGCTTCAATTTTAGCCTTCGCTGATTCGCTTGCAGCCGTCACTTTAACATTCAGTTTTTTGGTTATTTCTCCGTTTCCAAGAATCTTGACGCCGTCGCGCGGATTGGAGATCAGTCCGCTTTCAACCAGAGCGGCGATATTGACTTCTGCGCCATCTTCAAACCGCTCAAGAGCACTGACATTGATCGCCACGATCTGCTTGGAATTTCTGCAAGTAAACCCACGCTTCGGAAGACGTCTGAAAAGAGGCATCTGACCGCCTTCAAATCCGGGTCTCGGAGCGCCTGAACGTGCCTTCTGGCCCTTATGTCCTTTGCCGGCTGTCTTTCCGTTTCCGGAAGCATGCCCACGGCCTCTGCGGAAATTATTGCTTTGTCTGGAGCCTTCCGCCGGCTGTAAATTTGCTAAATCCATACGATACCTCCTTCTTTATTCTTCCACTTTCAGCAGATAACCTACCTGTCGGATCATGCCGCGCGTCGAAGCGTTATCCGGAAGTTCAACAGAATGATGCAGTTTTCTAAGGCCCATCGCCTCAACAATCTTCCTGTGTTTCGGAACACAGCCGATCGTGGATTTGACGAGGGTGATCTTCAATTTCTTATCTTCTGACATAGTTTATGTCCTCCTTATGCCATCTCGACTATCGCCTCGATGTGTATCTCGCCATATGGCGGTTTCGCATATACGCGGACCGCCCCCTATGACTCGTTATGCCAGGATTTCTTCAACAGATTTTCCGCGAGCTCTGGCAACTCCTTCCGGAGTCTTCAGCTGACGAAGTCCTTCCAGTGTGGCAAGAACAACGTTCTGCTTATTGTTGGAACCCAGACATTTGGTACGGATGTTTGTGATACCGGCCAGATCCACAACAGCACGGGCTGTGCCGCCGGCAATGATACCGGTACCGCCGGGAGCTCTCTTCAGAAGCACTTCTGCACTTCCGTATTTGCCGATGATATCATGTGTGATACTGCCGTTCGGGTCGATCGCGATCTCGATCAGATGCTTCATGGCATCCTCTTTACCTTTGCGGATCGCTTCGGGAATTTCTGTCGCTTTTCCAAGTCCTGCACCGACATGTCCATTGCGGTCACCTACTACTACCAGAGCAGTAAAGCGGGCATTACGACCACCTTTGACGACCTTG
>CACZSZ010000153.1 GCA_902783945.1 uncultured Lachnospiraceae bacterium | reverse complement strand
TGCAGAAAATAGCTGACGCCGATCGCCGTGATCAGGATTGCCAGCGGCGACGCCGCTTTGCGGAGCGGCCGGTAGGCAATGCGTTCTACTGCCATGCCCAGCAGCATACAGCCGACAACAGCGGCTATGATGCCGAGCGGGATGCCCAGCTTCCAGTTCGTAATGACCATAAATGACAGGTATCCGCCGATCATAATGACATCGCCGTGAGCAAAGTTCAGCATTTTTGCGATACCGTAGACCATCGTGTAGCCGATGGCGATGATCGCGTAAATACTGCCCAGGCTGAGGCCATTGATCAGGTTGGTAATGAAATTAACCATACGCTCCGCCCCCTAAGATTTCAAGTATAATGATTCAGTATATCACTTTATAAAAAAACCGTAAAGAAAAAGACAGCCGAAGCTGTCTTTTTCATGTGTTTCATATTCGTATTATTCTACGGAAACATAGGTGCCGTCCTGAATGACAACGGCTTTCGGAGCCTTGGTCGGTTCGCCGGAGGCGGCCCATGTGATCTCGTCGGAGGTCAGACCGGCGAAAGTGATGTTGGTGATACCTGTCTTCAGAGCTTCGCAGATATCAGAGACTTCCATATCCGGAGTGACATTCTGATCTTCGATCGCAGCCTTGATAGCATAGATGGCATCATAAGAGTCAGCAGCGAACTGGTTCGGGATCTCACCGTATGCTTCCTGATAGTTCTTGACAAAGTTCTGTGTCAGCTCGTCTTCTGCATCCGCAGCGAACGGAGTCAGCAGCATGACGCCTTCTGCCAGAGATACATCAAAGTTTTCCATGCTCAGGATACCATCCAGACCATCGCAGCCAAAGAATTTCGGAGCAAAGCCCATCTTGTCGGCCTGTGTCAGGATGATCGAAGCTTCAGAATAATAGATCGGCAGGAAAACAACATCGCAGCCGGCGTTGCTGATATTCTGCAGCTGTGCGGAGAAATCCGTCTTGGAATCGGCTGTGAATGCCTGCGGCTCGTATACATCCAGACCCTTTGCGCCGGCTTCTTCCACGAATTTGGCTTCAATACCGGAAGAATACACGTCGGAGCTGTCATAGATGACACCGATCTTTGTTCCGATACCATTATCTGCCATATAGTCAGCGGAAGCAATACCCTGGTCGGGATCGGCGAAGCAGACACGGAATACGTTGTCATGTGCCACACAGTCGACGGCAGAGCCGGACGGTGTGATCTGGAACATATTGTCAGCAGCCGTCTTTTCCGCAACAGCGATGCACGGAGCGGAAGTCGTGGTGCCGTCCAGGATCTGCATGCCCCAGTCTTTCAGGGCATTGTAAGCATTGACGGCTTTCTCTGCGTCATGCTCATCATCCTGTTTCTGATACTCGACCTGGTAGCCGTTCATGCCGCCGTTTTCGTTGATTTCTTTGACAGCCAGCTCTGCTGCATTGACAACAGCAAGTCCGTACTGAGCAGCGCCGCCGGTCATCGGGCCGATCGCACCGATTTTGAAAACAGCGTCCTCATCTGCAGAAGCGGCAACGGCGGTTGCACCGACTGCAAGAACAGCGGTCAGCAGGATGCTCACAAATTTCATGTTTTTCTTCATATTCTCACCTTCCTTAGATAATGATTGTTCCGCAGAGCGGTTTTGCATTGTCCCGCGCTAAAGCGCTGATACAATACTGTCATATAGTTTACTTCCATGGTGTTTTTTCGTCAAGCAGAAAACGTCTCAGGCAGCATCACTCTTTCTGTTCCGCTTTCATTACAGCCGGAGCAGATGCCGGTCCGTTGTACTGCAGGCACATCATCGTGACATCATCGAACTGTTCAGCCTCGCTGACAAAGGCAATAATATCGTCCCTGACATTGTTCAGGATCTTTTCCGGATCCGCATCCGGCTCTTTATTCAGAGCACTGATCAGCCGTTTAGTACCAAAAAGATTGTCTTCCGTGTCGGATGCCTCCACGGCGCCGTCTGTATAGACGAATATACTGTCTCCCGGCTGCAGTTCAAATGTGTGTTCTTCATATTTCATATCCGGAAAGACTGCCACTGCAGGCGAATGCCGGTACTTTACAAACTCATAGTTACCGCCCGCTCTCCTGAGCACGGGATGCTCATGTCCCGCATTGGAAACTACCCCTCTTCCGGTTGAAATTTCCAATACAGCGAGCCACACGGTTACAAACATCTCTGCTTCGTTGCCTTCCAGAAGCTGGTTGTTGACATTGGCCAGCGCTACCGACGGGCTCTCTCCGCTCTGTATCCGGTTCCGTATCAGGAGGCGGGAGACCATCATGAACAATGCCGCCGGCACGCCTTTCCCCGCCACATCGGCCATGACCAGTCCGATATGGTCGTCATCTATCAGGAAGAAATCATAAAAATCTCCGCCGACTTCCCTGGCAGGCGTCATTGTCGCATAGATATCGAATTCTTTGCGGTCCGGGAAAGCGGGAAACAAATGGGGAAGCTGGCTTGCCTGGATCGCCTTGGCCATTCCCAGTTCCGCGCCGATCCGCTCTTTCTCCGCCGTGACGGTTTTTATATCTTCCACATACTGCAGGGTTTTTGCCGACAGATTGCTGAAAGCCTCGGCCAGTACTTCGATCTCATCCCCTGTCCGGTAGACATCTTCCATTTTAAACTGCAGATTGGACCCGCCCAGATTTACCACCCTGTTTGTGATGGTATTCAGCGGCTTTACGATCCGTTTTGCCACGCCCAATGCCGCGGCGATGCCGCCCGCCACGATCATGATCAGCAGCACAAGGAGTGTTTTCCGGGAATTATTTATACTGCCGGCATAATTTTCCCGCGCTATGTCATTGATCTCCTGATACTGTTTCTGCAGCAGTATGGTAGGTTCACGCACGCTTTTTTCATCCACTACAGAAACGAGAGACCATTTTACCGTATTCATCGGTGCGCCTGCCATAAAATATGCAGCATCGCCCATATGGACCAGCCGTACATCCGTAGGGCCGTGAAGAGCATCCGCGATAAACCTCGCCAGTTCCAGATTTTCGGAAACACGAAGATCCGGCGCATCTTCCGAAATATAAACCTGTAAAGCACCCTGTTTTTCCGGAGAAAAGATCACATGTCCGTTCTGATTGACTATGCAGGTGAACCCGCCGTACTCATCTGCGGAATTATTGACAGTTTCTTCCATCGTGTCGAGAAACAGATCCGCCCCGATCACGGCAGCCAGTTTCCCGTCGACATAAACCGGCAGAGAACAGACTATTCCGATCCTGTCCGAAAAAGTATCCCGTTCCACGTCCGTGAAAAACAGCTTTCCTGTTTCCTCAGCTCCGGTATACCAGGGCCGCTCGCGGACCGGGATATTCTTAATCTCTCCGCTTTCCGTAAACTTCAGGCCGGAACAGTCGTCCGCCATGACCAGGATCCCGTCAGGAGAAGCGACAAAGCAGGAATCGATCTGCGTATTCTTTACAAGGGCTGTCATCAGTCCCGCCATATTCCCGATCAGCCGGATATGTTCCTCCGTCTCTGATCCGGCAATATCAATTCCTTCCTCCGTCAGCAGCTGAACCGAAATCTTCCCGTCATTTTCCATTTCCGGCGGCAGCACTTCCTGCCCGGGAAAGCTTTCCGGATCCGCAAACAACTTTTCCGCATAATCTCCGAGGAGTGTTACGTTCTCTCCCAGATCTTTAAAAAGCTCATCGGCGATATAGGCCCCGAGCTCCGTATTTCTGCTCAGACTGCTCTGCACGACAGCATCCATCGTCAGAGTGGATATTTCCCTGATCGACTCTTCCTGCTTCTGCCCGGTATCCGCCACAAGACCGCTCAGGTTTTTTGTCTGATACGAGATCACGACCGTATAGGCAACAACGATCAGTATGATCGTGATGAGCACCAGATTAAAGATTTTATGCTGCAGTCCCCCCAGGACCCAGTTCCTGATTTTCTTCATGAGCTACCTCTTGACTAAATATTTCCGGAAGGTATAGGTTTTTGAACGGCTGAAGTATACAGTCTCCGTCAGGCATTTAAAAAGGTATACCTTGTCAGACGGATGTTTTCTCTCTTGCACCCAGGTAATACGGCAGCGCCACCAGACAGATCCCGCCGATCATGTTTCCGGCCGTGACAAGTCCCAGATTGTAGAACCATCCGCCGACTGTGACAGCCTCCCCGGCCGGCCGCAGAAGCGACACGGTAAGCAGTGTCATATTGGCGATACTGTGTTCGAAACCTGTCGTGATAAATGCCAGCAGGCACCAGAAGATCATGATCAGTTTCCCGCTTTCCGTCCTGCATCGGAACCCGCACCATACGGCAAGGCAGACAAGCATATTGCAGAGAATGCCGCGTGTCAGGAGCGCAGCCGGTGCAGCACTCATTTTGGCAAGTGCGCCGGATGCCATAAATGCACCGACTGTCCCTTCTCCGAGCCCCGTCAGATGGTACAGGGCCGCCAGCAGAATTCCGCCGGCGGCATTTCCCAGCCAGCAGATGATCCAGAGGTAAACGGCATTGGAAACAGTAATCTTTTTTTTCAGAATTCCCGCTGCCATGACCATATTGTTTCCCGTGAACAGTTCGCCTCCGGCCATCACGACCAGTGACAGAGCCACGCCGAATACCGCGCCCATCACGATTTTTGCAGCAGGCGCCCCGGACAGCAGCCCTCCCGCCGTAAATGCCAGCAGGACCCCGAACCCGATATACATGCCTGCCAGGATGGACAGCACAAAATAACCGCCCGGGTTCTTTTTCAACAGCGTATACTTGGAAACCGCACTGTTGGCGGCAGCTTCAAATTCTTCCCTGAACATGATCCCCTCCCGCGCGATATACTTTCATTGACTCCGCTGCGGAACTGCTGTACATTTTATAATATGAAAACAAATCAAGATCGTATTTCGCCTGTTCTTATCATCAAAAAACTGATCGTACTTATCGCCGGACTGTTCGTACTGGCTTTCGGCATTGCGCTGTCCTCAAAATCCGGGATCGGCGTATCGCCTTCTGCCAGTCTTTCCTACGTTCTCAGCCTGATCTTTCCGCTGTCCATGGGTACCTTCACCATGCTCATCAATGCGGTATTTATCCTGATCCAGATCCTGCTGCTCCGGAAAGACTACAAACCCGTTAATCTGCTGCAGGCAGCGGTGGTCTTTGTATTTGGATATTTTACCGATCTGACACTTGCCATTGTAGCACCTTTGCAGGTCGATTCCTACCCGCTTCGTCTGATCCTGTGTGTTGTCAGCTGCATCATCATGGCTTTCGGTGTTTTTCTGGAGGTCAGAGCCAGCCTGATCGTCATGGCCTCTGAAGGGGCGATCAGCGTGATCTCCGACAGGCCACATCTGGATTTCGGCACTGTCAAGATCATTCTGGACTGGGGATTCATTGCCCTCAGCTGTGTGATCTCCCTGATCGCCTTCCATGCCCTGAACGGTGTGCGGGAAGGCACGGTGATCGCCGCTTTTCTGGTCGGCTTCTTCATCCGTTTCTATAACCGCCGCATCCGTTTTGTCGATCATTTTCTGCAGACCGATACGGCACTGTCATATACTCCGCTGCCGGAAGTGCCCGGATCCGATACTTACCCGCTCGTCATCACGATCGAAAGAGAACTGGGAAGCGGCGGACACCAGATCGGGCTGGAGGTATCCAGACGTCTTGGCATTCCGTTCTATGATTACGAACTGATCGCTGAAACAGCCCGTGCGACCGGCCTTCCTGCCGATCAGATCCGCGAAGGTGAAGAACGCATGGGTATCGGAATCCTGTCCGAACTGTACAAAAACAGCTATGCGGAATCACAGATCAATTCCCGTGAAGAAGAGATCTTCCGCGGTCAGATGCAGGTCATTCAGAACCTGGCTTCAAAAGAAAGCTGCGTGATCGTCGGAAGGCTGGGCGGGTATATCCTGAGGGACCGCCCGAATACTCTGAATCTGTTTTTCTCGGCCGACCGCCAATTCCGTGCGGAACGCATAGCCGCTGAGAAAAACCTGCCTCTGGAAAAGGCACTGCGTCTTGTAAAACATGAAGATCATACCCGGGCTGCATACTGCCAGCACTTTACCGGCGCACCCTGGGGTCTTGCCACCCATTACGGCATGACACTGCATACTTCCGACTACGGAATAGAAAACTCGATAAACATGGTCATGGCAGCGCTGGAGCAGGCGCGGGATTACATGTGCAGTTCTCCTGCTTTTTCCAGGCCGGCATAATCCAGCTGACGCAATGCTTCATACAATGCGATCGCCACGGCATTGGACAGATTCAGTGACCTCTCCCCTTCTCTCATGGGGATGCGCACACACTGTTCCGGATGCTGTACCAGGATCTCTTCCGGTATGCCGGCACTCTCTTTTCCGAACATCAGCATATCCCCGTCACGATACTGTACATCCGCAATCGTACGCTGTGCTTTTGTCGTCACATACCAGATCCTGTCTGCGCTGTGCTTTTCTTCAAATTCCCTGTAATTACAGTATTCAACCGCTCCAATCCGCGGCCAGTAATCGAGGCCGGCACGTTTCAGAAATCGGTCGCTTGTCTTAAACCCCAGCGGTCCGATCAGATGAAGAGATGCACCGGCACAAAGACAGGTGCGCCCGATCGCACCGGCATTGCCGGGCTGCTCCGGCTCAAGAAGTACAACTCCGATGCTCATATCATATCTCCGTATTCCGAATCCGATTGCCTGACAGACGCCTCCGGGATATACATGTGGACAGAGGTGTTCGATCAGCCGTTTCTAAACGTATACTTATCTGTATCCGGCAAGTACTTTTTCAAATGCCTCGTAATTCTCCCGTTTGTCACCGCCGAATATTCCGGATCCGGCTACCAGTCTGTCCGCCCCGGCATCAAGAACAATATGGGCATTATGCGCGTAGATCCCGCCGTCTACCTGGATTGCAACGTTCTGGTGACCGGAAGCATCCAGTTTTTCACGCAGTTCACGGATCTTCGACGTCATGGCCGGCAGATAACTCTGTCCGCCGTATCCCGGATTGACAGTCATGATCAGGACCTGATCCAGTCTGTCCATGACATAGTCCAGGACCTGCAGCGGTGTCGACGGGTTAAGCGCCACGCCGGCCTCCATGCCCGCGTCCTTTATGGCCTGCAGCACACGGTCAAGATGTACGCATGTCTCCGCATGGATCGTCAGACTGTCTGCCCCGCTCTCAGCCATGCTTTCGATCCGGTATTCGGGATGCAGCCCCATGTAATGCACGTCAAAAAACTGATCCACAGCCTTGCGCAGAGATTTGATCACCGGTTCTCCAAAGGAAATCGGAGGGACAAACTGACCGTCCATCACATCCACATGCAGATGTGTGCAGCCCATTTCCTGCAGTTCCCTGCAATCCTGTCCCAGCTTTGTAAAATCTGCCGACAAAATAGAAGGATATACACGTTTCTCTCTCTTCATGATCTCTGTTCCTCCCTGTTGTTCTCTCTGTCAGCGGTACCGTTTTCGTTCCGCTTCCTTCAGTTCCTCATAAAACCGCCTGTAATGCTCATATCTTTCCGGGGCGATCTTTCCTTCCCGGCACGCCTCCTGTACGGCACAGTCAGGCTCGTGCAGATGTGAGCAGTCCGGGAAACGGCATTTGTCCAGATATGGCCGGAATTCCGGGAAAAGGGAGGCAAGCTCTCCGCATTCCGCCGCCGGCATTTCCAACGCCGTAAATCCCGGAGTATCACAGAAAAATGTATTATCGTCCAGCGGGACCAGTTCTGCGTGGCGGGTCGTATTTTTTCCCCGTCTGAGTTTCTCGCTGAGAGCACCTGTTTCCATATGAGCCGTACGCATGAGCACATTGGTCAGTGTGGATTTTCCCACACCCGAAGGTCCTGCCACAACGGTAGTCCTGCCGGCAAGTCTCTGCCGGAGCAGTTCTGTCCCTTCTTCCTTTTCCGCCCGGATCGCAAACACATCGAAGCCGCATCCGGCATACAGTTCCATCCAGCGGCTGATCTCTTCATCCTTTGCAAGATCCGTTTTATTAAAGCAGAGAAGAGCCGGTATCCGCTGTTTTTCCAGAGTCACCAGAAACCGGTCCAGCAGCAGACCGTCCGGGTCTGGATCGTGCAGTGCAAACAGGATCATGGCCTGATCCACATTGGCTACTGCAGGGCGGATCATGGCATTCCGTCTCGGAAGGATCCGGACCAGATTTGCTTCTTTATCCCGCTCATCGAGGATCTCGATCTCGACCTGATCGCCCACAAGCGGTTTCTGCCTGTCCTTCCGGAATATACCCCTTGCTTTACACGCATAGATGCCGGATCCTGCTACTGAAACATAGTAGAATCCGGCTATCCCTTTAATAATCTTTCCCGTCATGCGTTCCGTTTTTTATCCCACCGGCTCAAAAGCCACGTTCGGATACCGTGCGATCAGAACACCGTCTTCATAGACCTCGATCTCAGCTGTGCTGCCTGAGTCGCTGCTGATCGGACTATTATATACCATACTCTCGCCCCACGGATCGGGACCATTGTAGAACGGCCTGGACGTGCCGTCCTGGACCAGCACCAGTTCAACCTGCCCGCCGTTGTATCCTTCCGGCTGGGAAAGAGGACTGTAGCACACAAAGTTTCCTTCAATAGCCGGTACAGGAGTGGGTTCCGGAGTCGGCTCGACATAATCGTTGATCGTAAGTGTGACCAGAGATCCGGGAGGTACCAGTGTGCCGGAATCCGGACTGATCGTGATCACCTCACCGTTATTATAGAAATCACTCGCGCCGGAGACTGTCTCATAGGTCAGTCCCAGCATCTCAAGCGTCACCTTGGCGTCGTTTTCACTGTATCCGTACAGATCGGGGATCGTCACATAATTCGACTGGTCCACACCTTTGCTGACATAAACAGTCACCGTCGACTCCGGCGGAACCTGAGATCCCTCCGAAGGAGCGACGGAAATGACATAACCGACTTCTACTGTATCGCTGTACTGCAGCTCGACTGCTGTGCGGAGACCGGTCTCAAGGATCCGGTTTTCCGCTTCAGCCTGGGACAGACCTGCCAGACCTGCCGGAACGGCGATCGTCGGGCGGCCGCTGCTCGTGATGACTTCGATCGTGGAGCCCTGATCCACCACGCTTGCAGCCGACGGCTTCTGGGATATGATCCGTCCTTCTTCTATACTCTCGGATGCCTCCATGCCTGTCTGACGCACACCGATCCCGAGTTTATTAGCTTCTTCTGTGGCCTGATCTACGGTCATGCCTTTCATGTCAGGCACGGTGACTTGCGCGGTATTTGTGTTGTCCGCTGCCGGTGCGGGAGTCGGCGTCACTGTCGCCTGCACACTAACGGAAGAAGTATCACTTGAACCGCTCCGGCCGAAATGGAATAATCCGGCCATATTGCCGATAAACAGGATCAGGATCAGAATGATCACGGCACCAAGGATAAAGCCTCCGATCGTCACGACCTTTTCAAACCCGGACGGTCCTTCATCGTCATCGTCGTCATCGTCATCATCGTCATGATAGCGGCTGATCCGCTCCTGTTTTTCCATTCTGGCGCGGCGCCGTTCGGCCAGTTCCGCACGGCTCGGCCTGCGCTCCGCCGTATTATCACCGTTACTCTGACTGCGGATCTGCTTCATTTCCGCATCTGTGACCTGCGTGGTGGCTCCTGCGCCGGGTACTGTCAGCGGTGCGATCTTGACAAAATTCCCCTGCGGATCAATCAGAGACTGTTTCAGATCGTCTATCATGTCGCCGATGTTCAGATAACGGCGCGCAGGATCTTTCTGTGTGCATTTAAGGATAATCTGTTCCAGGGAATACGGAAGATCAGGTGTGTAGATAGACGGCGGAACAATTTCTTCCTGCAGATGTTTGATGGCAATAGCGACTGTCGTGTCGCCGTCAAACGGTACACGGCCGGTAACCATCTCGTACATGGTGATACCCAGTGAATAAATATCACTCTTGGCATCTGAAAAACCGCCCCGGACCTGTTCCGGAGAACTGTAGTGGACAGACCCCATAACATTGGCCGTGATCGTATTTGAGTTGATCGCCTTCGCAATTCCGAAATCTGAGAGTTTAACCTTTCCGTCTGTGGAAATAATGATGTTCTGCGGTTTCACATCTCGGTGGATGATACCGACGTTATGAGCGGCCTCCAGTCCCAGCGACACCTGGATGGCGATACTGGTTGCTTCCTTGACACTCAGTTTGCCTTTCCGGCCTATATACTTTTTGAGGGTGATCCCCTCGATCAGTTCCATGACGATATAGTATAATCCGCGGTCTTCCCCGACGTCATATACATTGACGACATTCGGATGCGACAACTTGGCTGCTGCCTGTGCCTCTTTCTGGAATTTAGCCACAAAACTTGTATCTTCACGGAATTCAGCCTTCATGACCTTGACAGCCACAAGACGGTTCAGTTTATGATCCTGTGCCTTATATACATCAGCCATGCCGCCGGCGCCGATCCGCGAAATGATCTCGTACCGTTCGCCTAATACAATTCCTTCTTTCAGCATAGTATTCTCCTCACAAATGCCGTCACATCTCGACCAGCACGATGGCAATATTATCCTTGCCGCCGTTTGCGTTTGCCTCGT
>CACZSZ010000152.1 GCA_902783945.1 uncultured Lachnospiraceae bacterium | reverse complement strand
TCCCCTTCCAGCCGTATGAAAGATATGGTCCTGAAACTTCATAAATATCAGAACGCGGGCGTCCGGGAATACTGGATCGTCGATCCGGAACACAGAACAGTGACGGTCCACTATTTTGAAGAAGAGGCCTATGATCCTAAAAAATACGATTTTCACGACGTGATCCCTGTAGGGATTTACGGAGGGGAATGCAGCATCGACTTTTCAAAGATCGCGGACAGGCTGGAAGCACTGGAAGCGGCTGCTCCGCGTAAATAGTAATGACCGCGATCTTCTGATATACTGTTTTCATCAGGTTATTTTTCAAGAGGCGGATGCCTGAATAAAAAGAGGTACGGATTATGAGTAAAAGAATTTGTATGAGTTTTGTATTGATCGCCTCTGCGCTGCTGCTGGTTTCCGGATGCGGAAAGAAAGAACCGCAGACGGCGAAGCTGGTGCTGCCTTCGAATCCGACGACAGGATATACATGGGAAGCCGCTCAGACAGAAGAGATCTTTGACATCGAGTCGGAATTTGTCCAGGAAGAGGCAGAAGATGGGAAAGTCGGCGTCGGTGGGACGGATGTGTTTGTTCTGACGCCGAAGGAAAAAGGCCAGACCAAAGTCACGTTTGAGTACGGACAGCACTGGGAAGGCGGAGAAACCGGGAGTACGCTCACCTACGAATTTGAGGTCGACAAAAACCTGCAGATCAAGGTTGTCAGCATGACCGGCAGCCTGCCGGGCGATGCCGATACGCTTCCGGAGATCCCCCAGCCGGAGATTTCCTGAGAATTTTGGAGGTGTGGGAAATGGAAACTTACAGGCACATTGTTCAGTATTATGAAACCGATATGATGGGGATTACTCACCATGCGAATTACATCCGCTGGATGGAAGAGGCCAGGATCGATTACCTCTCACAGATCGGGTTTTCCTACGCGGAGATGGAAAAGATGGGGATCCTTGTCCCGGTGGTGTCTGTCGGCGGACGTTACCGCCGTCCCACTACGTTTTCGGATGACATTGCTATTGATGTCGCTGTGACGGAATTCACCGGTGTAAGACTGAAGCTGTCTTATCTGATGAAGAATAAAGATGGAAAAACGGTCTTCGAAGGAACGTCGGAGCATGCCTTCCTGAATCGGGAAGGAAGACCTGCACGCATGAAAACAGAATACCCGGAACTGTATGCAGCATTGAATGATCAACTGGTAAAAGAAGAATGAAGAGTTATATCATCGGCGATATTCATGGATGTATCACGTCGCTTTGCAGGCTGATGGATGTGCTTGCGCCGGATCCCGCTTCGGACCGGCTGATCTTTCTGGGCGACCTGTTTGACCGCGGGCCGGACTCATGGGAGGTGTTTCAGTTCGTAAAGGAGCTGGAACCGGCTTTTGGGGACCGGTTTGTACTGCTGCGCGGCAATCATGAGGATTACCTGCTTCAGGAGAAGCTTTCCTTCACCCAGCGGCTCGTCTGGGACCGTGTGGGGCGGGGCACGACGATCCGCTCGTTTAAGCAGCACGGGAAAAAGATGGAAGACGCGGCGCCGTGGCTGCGGGAACACACGGTCACATATTACCGGGGAGAAGGATTCCAGTGTGTGCATGCGGGTCTGAAGATCGATCCTCCGGAACTGAATGATGCGTATACCATGCTGCATGACCACGGCGTGGTGTTGGAAAACAGATACTGCGGGCCGCTGACGGTCACCGGGCACATCGCGCTGGAGAAACCTGCGTGGTTCGCCGGGGACGGGAAGACGGTGAAGGAACTGACTGCCGTGCCGGCCGAAAAATATGATCCGGCGGCTGCCCGGACGGAAGAGATATGGAATCCTCTGCCGGAAAAAGGGATCCTGTGCATTGATACCGGATGCGGCAAGGGTGGCCGGCTGACAGCAATGGCGGTGGAAGACGGGAATTTTTTCCTGTGTGATACAGAAGAAGGTTTGTTGGAAATTTCATGACAGTGACGGCAAAGAAGGAAGACAGGAGGAGTACATGAAGATTTTTGCGCTTAATATCGGTTCGACTTCAACGAAGATCGCTATGTTCGAGGGGCTTGAAAAAGTGTTTGAGGGGAAGGTGGAGCATGACGCCGGGCAGCTGAT
>CACZSZ010000151.1 GCA_902783945.1 uncultured Lachnospiraceae bacterium | reverse complement strand
TCTTCCGATCCCGCTTATGATGGCATCTGTCGGAGCCGGAGAAGTTCTTTCCTGCGGTGTGCTGGGCATGATCCTGTATGTCATCCTGAACAAGAACAGAGCCGTGATCTTCCGCTCCGAACAGGAATCCGCCTGATTTATCTATATATGCATAAGTACAGAAAAGCAGTGACTTGTGTCACTGCTTTCCTGTACTTCCGAACCCGCCGCATCCGCGGGCAGTTTCATTCAGTTCCTGTGTTTCTTCAAATTCAACCGGCAGGTATGGTATCACGACCAGCTGTGCGATCCGCTCTCCCGGTTCTACATACCGGACCGTTTCTCCGTCGTTGTGAAGTGCAACGGTAAACTGACCTCGATAATCCGGATCCACAACTCCGACACAATTTGCCGGCCGCAGTGATTCCTTAGCTGCCAGACCACTGCGGGCAAAGATTGCTCCGAAATATCCTTCGGGAATCTCCATTGAAAGGCCTGTGCCGATCATTTTCGTCTCATGCGGCGCGATACCGACTTTTTCCGGCAGATCCGCATAAAGGTCATACCCAGCTGCTGACGTGCTGCCTCTGGAAGGCAGCACAGCCGTGCCGGATATTTTTTTTACTTTAATGATCATCTTGTCTAAATACCTTCTGCCCGGCTTATCCCAGTGTATTCATCGCCTTCGCTTCTTTCGGACAATCCTTGATCGAGAAGCTCAGCCTGCCCATACGGTCCTTACCGAGGCATTTGACCTTGACAACATCTCCCAGCGTGAGAACATCTTCAACATGATCGATCCGCTCACGCGCGATCTTGGAGATATGTACCATACCTTCCTTGCCCGGTGCAAATTCCAGGAAAGCCCCGAATTCTTTGATGCTGACAACCTTGCCGACCAGTATCTGTCCCTGCTCGAATTCCATTGTGATCGTCTCGATAAACTTCTTTGCCTGAGCGATCATGGACTCATCTGTGCCGCAGATCGAGACAGAACCATCCTCATCAATATCGATCTTAACACCGGTGCGGGCGATGATCTCGTTAATGACTTTGCCCTGCTTGCCGACGACCTCTCCGATCTTCTCCGGATCGATCGAGATCTGTTCGATCTTCGGTGCGTATTCATTGACTGTAGGACGTGCACACGGAATGGTCTTTTCCAACACTTCCGTAAGGATGTATTCTCTTGCTTCCTTGCAGCGGGAAATGGCTTCTTCCACGATCGGTCTGGTCAGACCGTGAATCTTGATATCCATCTGGATCGCAGTAATGCCATCATGCGTACCGGCTACCTTAAAGTCCATGTCACCGAAGAAATCTTCCAGTCCCTGAATATCTGTTAAGACAATATAATCATCATCCGTATCGCCTGTTACGAGACCGCAGGAAATACCTGCAACCGCCTTTTTGACAGGCACGCCGGCTGCCATAAGAGCCATGGAAGACGCACAGACAGAAGCCTGGGAAGTAGATCCGTTTGACTCGAACGTTTCAGATACGGCACGGATCGCATACGGGAAATCCTCTTTGCTCGGGAGCACCGGGATCAGAGCACGCTCAGCCAGTGCGCCGTGGCCGATCTCGCGGCGGCCCGGGCTGCGGTTCGGACGGGCTTCGCCGACAGAGTATGCCGGGAAATTATACTGATGCATATACCGTTTTTCAGTGATATTTGCATCCAGACCGTCAACACGCTGTGCCTCAGAAAGCGGAGCCAGTGTGACGATATCACAGATCTGTGTCTGTCCTCTGGTAAACATGGCGGAACCATGCGTACGCGGAATGATATCTACTTCCGCAGCCAGCGGACGGATCTGACGCATCTGGCGGCCGTCCGGACGTTTCTGATCACGAAGGATCATCTTGCGAACGGTCTTTTTCTGATACTGATAAACAGCCTCTCCGAGAACAGCAAGCCATTCTTCCTTATCGGCAAATGCTTCTTTCAGTTTTTCGGTGATCGCCGCAATGTTGGCATCCCGTACAGATTTCTCATCAGTAAAGACCGCCTCTTCCATCTCTTCCTGCGGCACAATTTCTTTAATTGCCGCAAAGAGTTCCTCCGGAACGGCACAGCTCTCGTATGTGTGTTTTTCCTTTCCGCATTCGGCAACGATCTTGTCGATGAAAGCAATGATTTCTTTGTTGGTAGAGTCTGCCAGATAGATCGCCTCGACCATCTTGTCCTCAGGGATCTCGTTGGCGCCGGCCTCGATCATGATCACTTTGTCGCGGGTAGAGGCGACCGTAAGCTGCAGGTCAGAGACCACGTTCTGATCAAGAGACGGATTGACGATCAGCTCACCGTCGATCATTCCGATCTGCGTTGCGGCGCAGGGGCCGTCAAACGGTATGTCGGAAATCGTCGTGGCGATGGAAGATCCGATCATGGCGACAACCTCCGGGTTGCATGCCGGATCTACGGAAAGGACCAGATTGTTCAGACAGACATCGTTGCGATAGTCTTTCGGAAAAAGCGGCCTCATCGGACGGTCAATGACGCGGGACGTCAGGATCGCATGTTCGGAAGGGCGGCCTTCCCGTTTCAGAAAGCCTCCCGGAATCTTGCCTACAGCGTACATTTTTTCTTCAAAATCGACGGAAAGCGGGAAGAAATCGATTCCGTCGCGCGGCTGCTTTGAAGCAGTTGCTGTACAGAGCATTGTAGTGCTGCCGTAATGCATAAACGCGCAGCCGTTGGCCTGTTTGCCGACTCTGCCGATATCGACTGTCAGCGTGCGGCCGGCGAGTTCCATCGAATACGATTTGTATTCATTTTCCAGTTTCGTTGCAAAAGTTTTGTTTTCTACCATTATGTTTCTTCTTCTCCTTTTTCTTCTTGGCGAATGCCATGGGTAATATCACAAACAGAGCGGGTAATCACTTACCCGCTCTGTATCGCGTTCCTCTTTACTTACGGATGCCAAGTCTTTCGATCAGGGAACGATAACGCTCGATGTCGACTTCCTTGAGATAATCCAGCAGGCCTCTGCGCTTACCGACCATCTTCAGCAGGCCGCGGCGTGAATGATGATCTTTGTGATTGGCTTTCAGATGCTCCGTCAGCTCACGGATCCGCTCTGTAAGGATAGCCACCTGAACTTCCGGAGATCCGGTATCACCTTCTGAACGCGCATATTCCTGGATAATAGCTGTTTTCTTTTCTTTTGTGATCATATTGTTTTCCTCCTGTTTGATCGATCGCCGCTGATCAGGAAACGGTCGGAGTATCCGGAATCCGAACCAGGGCTCATTGTCATGCCTGTCAACTATATCACACACTGCCGTCCGGTGTAAACCTTTTCATTAAAAAGTTTTTATTAATGTTGAAAAACAAACAGCCGGACAGGTATTCAGCTTCGACGGCTCCGTCCGTACAGCTTTGTAACGGCAGCGATCCGTTTGGCAAGTCCGTTCGTGAGCTGATTCGGAAGCATACGCCACTGCCAGTTTCCATACATCTCACCAGGCGTATTCATACGTGCTTCTGAACCGAGTTCCAGATAATCCTGCATCTGGGCTATAAACAGATCTGCGACACTGCTCATCCCGCCCCGGATAAAGCCCCAGGCAAACCCTTCTCTGTCGCTCAGGCCGAGATAATCGATTGCTTTGGCGATATCTCCGGCCGGTGCATGTTCCTTCCATCCCATGATCGTATCATTGTCATGTGTACCGACATAACAAACACAGTTGCGGATGTGTGCATGAGGAAGATAGGAACTCTCCTCGTCCGCATTAAAGGCAAATTCGAGCACTCTCATCCCTGGAAAACCGGATTCATCAAGGAACTGTATCAGTTCAGGAGTATAGGCGCCGAGATCCTCTGCAATAAACTGCATCCCGGAGAACCAGTTTTTCAGCATGCCGACAAGATCCATGCCGGGGCCCTTGATCCATGTGCCGTTTCGGGCTGTCTTATCCCCGTATGGCACAGCCCAGAAGCTCTCCAGTCCGCGGAAATGATCGATCCGGAGAACATCGTACAGCTTCTGTGCACCGCCGATCCGACGGATCCACCATCCGTATCCGTCACGCTTCATCTGTTCAAAATTATACAGCGGATTGCCCCAGAGCTGTCCGTCTTCGCAGAAATAGTCCGGCGGAACACCGGCTACTTTGACCGGCACGTTTTCTTCATCCAGAAGAAAGTTTTCCGGTGAAGACCATACATCGGCAGAGTCCATTGCCACATAGATCGGCATATCGCCGATGATCCCGATCCCTTTTTCTTTTGCATAAGTGCGCAGTTTCTGCCACTGGTTAAAAAACAGGAACTGCAGATATGTGTAGAACTGTACCTGTCCGGCAAGCTTCTCTCTGTAAGCGGCAACAGCATCCGGACGGTGCAGCCGGATAGCTTCATCGGGCCACTCCATCCAGTCTTTCCCGTCAAAATACTCTTTCAGCGCCATAAACAGTGTATAATCCGGAAGCCAGTCCGTATTTTCGGAAGCAAACAGATCTACCGCTGCTCTGTCACGGGCAATCCCCCGGTCCGCTGCCTTTTTCAAAAGCAGCAGGCGCTGCCCCTGCAGACAGTCATAATCTACACGCGCAGGATCTTTTCCCCAGGAACAGGCCGTAATCTCTTCCTGCTTCAGAAGACCGTCCTCCGCCAGCATGTCAAGGTCTATATAATAGGGATTTCCGGCATATGCGGAAGGACTCATATACGGTGAATCTCCCAGACTCGTCGGACCGACCGGCAGGATCTGCCACCAGCGCTGTCCCGCTTTTTCCAGAAAATCGACAAAATCATATGCCGCTTTTCCGAAAGTGCCGATCCCATAGGGGGACGGCAACGATGATATCGGCATCAAAATACCACTGCTTCGTTCCATAGTTTCCTCTTTCTTCCGGCTCTCATGTATTCCCGCCCGGCAGATCTCATACAGCCGGATCCGGTTTGCCGGATCTGTTTTTCTTACTGATGCGAAGTTCACGGAAAAATTGCTGCAGCACTTCCCGGCACTCCTCTTCCAGAACGCCATCCGTTATCTTCACCTGATGGTTGAACGCCGGCACCTGAAGAAGATTCAAAACGGAGCCCGCACATCCCGCTTTCGGATTGCGCGCCCCGATCACGACTTCATCGATCCGGGACTGTACAAGTGCTCCGGCACACATCTGACACGGCTCCAGCGTGACATACATTGTACAGCCTTCCAGACGCCAGTCTCCCGTCTTCTTACATGCTTTACGGATTGCTGCCAGTTCAGCGTGCGCCAGTGTACTGCCCTCCGTATTGCGCCGGTTATACCCCCGGGCAATAATCGTTCCATCCTTGACGATCACACAGCCGATCGGTGTCTCCCCGATTGCTGCGGCTTTTTTTGCCTGTGTGAGAGCGGCCCGCATGAAGCGTTTTTTCTGCCTGATCTCATCCGGTTCAGTTTTCATTACGCATCTCTTTCCGTAATGTCATATTCCGTGAATTATATATACCGGCCGGCTGCCGGCGGCGTCAGCATCCACAACAGTGTACAGGAACAGCTCCCCGAAATCAAGTATCAATACAGCCTGTCGCAGTTCCCGCTTTATAAAAAGGCTCAGTTCACTCTGGCATAATCCACATATACCCAGGTTCCTTTATCTCCATACCGGATCTTATAGCCGTTTCCTCCATGTCCCTGAAAGCTGGGATCAAACACATACAGCCCGCCATCTATATTGATCTCCACCCATCCGTGAATTTCGTTCATTCCCGGCCTGGAATTGGATTTCACAGCACCGAATACACAGTGGGCATCATATCCCAGTGCTTTCGCCATCTCTGAAAGACAGGCAGCCATGACATAACAGTCTCCGTAATGTCTTCGGAATCCCAGATCAGCAAAATAACGGGATCCCAGAGAAGCGTCTCCGGGCGTATACACATATGTCATGACACTCCAGTCAAATGCGGCACGAAGATTCCAGCCGATCTGATCAAGAACTGAACAGGCCTGCGGATACAGTTCCCTGACCGTCGCCGTCCGGAATGAGTTATCTGTACTGCCCGGTGCTCCGCTCCCTTTGGGAAGCAGCCTGATCTCTATCGCTTCCATCCGGTAAGAATATCCCTGGGTTCCGGATTCTTCTCCGTTTACTGCCCAGCCCATCCATCCGAAATTCTGACAGTGCGTTCGGTACCAGACATCATATCGATCTGCCATCTCCCCTGTCAGTCTGATACGGACGGCTTCCAGCCTTCTGCTCTGACCGGTCGTCCCCGCAAGTGCGCCGTCTCTCACCCAGTCCTGCCAGCCGATACCCTGTACGTGAGTACAGTATTCAACACTTCCCCCCGCATCCTGTTCCTGCAGCCGTACGTGCAGCCCTTCCAGACGTTTGCTCTGCCCGCTCGTTCCGGAAACTGCGCCGCCGCTGACCCAGTTCTGCCAGCCATAGGTCTGTACATGTGTGTTATAGACGATCCCACTGAGTCCCGGATTAATATCCGGCCCTTCGCTCCTTGAATAAAATGCCGCCGTAGAACTCCCTTCATTTGCCGGTGCTGCAGAATCTCTGGGCAGTATTCTGATCTTTATCCCTTCCAGCCTGTATGCATACCCGGCAGTTCCTGCCTGTTCACCGTTTTTTGCCCAGTTCAGCCAGCCAAAATGCTGGGCGTGAACACAATACCAGACATCGTACCTTGATGCATCCGCTCCGGTCAGTTCGATCCGGATCGCTTCCAGGCGTTTGGCCTGCCCCTGTGTACCGCTCAGGCCGCCGTCCGCACTCCAGGCATTTTCCCATCCATAGGTCTGCACATGCGTCCTGTACCTGATCCCCAGATCAAGATCACTCTGCACCTTGATCTCAATGGCTTCCAGGCGCTTTGACTGGCCCTGTGTTCCGCTCATGGCACCGTCCGCACTCCAGGTGTTTTCCCATCCATAAGTCTGCACATGGGTCCTGTAGATCACGGAAGGAGGCAGAGTCTGCTCAAGAGTTTCTTCCGGAATACAGTCTTCTGCTGCCCCGGTACAGACTTCTCCTCCTTCCGGTATATACTGCTCTTCTGCGGCAGGGATCACTGCTTCTTCATTCTCTTCCGCACAGACATGGGAAGCTGATACAGGCGTGATCAGCAGCATCATAACCAGAAAGCCTGCAAATACCTTTACTCTCATTTTTCCTCTTTCCGCTTTTGTTTTAATGCAGAACATTTTTTGTCCATCAATGAAACAATCCCGGAAGCCATCATTAGACCTTTCGGGATTATTCCAGGTTATGCCGGCGGTGGGACTCGAACCCACACGACGTTGCCGCCAACAGATTTTGAGTCTGCCTCGTCTGCCAATTCCGACACGCCGG
>CACZSZ010000150.1 GCA_902783945.1 uncultured Lachnospiraceae bacterium | reverse complement strand
CAGTCTGAGCCTGCAGCATGCAGAAAAATACCGCAGGATCATTTTTGCTCTGTCTGTGGCGGGAACACTGCTGGCCATAGCCTTTCTACTGTATGACGAAGTCTACTGGTACGGTATGATCCTGGCCTGCGGCGTGTTTATTCTGGTACTGTTCGCCGTTAACAGGCTGGCCGGGCGTCTTCAGTGTCACAGAAAGTACCTGGAATATCGCCTGCTCGCGGAAGGTGCAAGAGTGCAGTATTATCTATGGCGTGCCGGAATCCGCCGGAATGTGGCGGAACTTCTTCCGTGGTCCTGGCAGTTTAATGTACCATGGACAAAACATGTGCTGGAACAGCTGCAGGACGGAAGCGAAGAGAAGCAGGAGGAGAATACTGCGGAAACGGAGAACGGAAATCGTGCCTGCAGCATTCTGGATATCTGGATCCGTGATCAGGCGGCATATCACCGGAATGCCCTGGACAGGACAGAAGCCCGGATCAGACACAATGACCGTATCACAAGGGCGGCTCTGATCCTTGCCCTGATCACATATGCGGCAGCACTGATCTTTGAGATCAGTGCGGGCGGGCTTTTCAGCGGAAGAGTGCTCCTGCCGGCTGGACAGATGGAGGCGGCCAGGGTGACCCTGAAAGTCGCAATGGGATCCTTTTCCGCCATGACGCTGTTTGCAGGAAATTACTATGGGAAATTGTCTCTGGAGGATACGGCGCGGGATCACCGCCGGATGGCTGCTCTCTATGAAAAGACAGAACGGGAGATCCTGGAAAGCGGAGAGACAGAGGAACTGCTGATCCGTCTGGCCAGAGAAGAACTTTCGGAAAACAGCAGCTGGTATGCCTATCAGAGCAAAAATACGCCGGATATTTCCATATAAACCACAGACTTTTGATCCGGCTGTTCCGGTCAGCTGTGATCGGATTTCCTGAGCGGCCGGCGGGAGGGGCAATGACGATCGATATATGCAGTCAGGCAGAAGCGCTGGAGCTTGCTGAAGAGACGAAGGAAAAAACAGAGATCATTTCAATCACTTCTCTGGATGAGAGAGATGTGAAATTTCCGGATAATCCGCATATTCAGGAGATTCTGCATCTGAAGTGCAATGACCTGGAAGAAGAGTATGATGAGGAGGGCATCCCCTACGGGCGGCCGCTTCCGAAGCCGGAGGATTTCAGCGGCCTGAGAGAATTCGTATCGCGGCTTACCTGTGAATATCTGATTATTCACTGCTGGGAAGGGACATCCAGATCGGCGGCGGTCGCGGCGGCCGTATATGAATACCGGGGCAGGCGGGATACACTGCATACACGAAGAGTATCGGCACCTAATACGCTGGTGTACAGGCTGGCCTGCCGGGAACTTGGAATCTGATGGGGATCCTAAAACGATGAGTATAGAGGCTGTTGCATTAGCAATGGTCTTTTTTGTTTTCCTGGTCCATTGCAGTGCGGCAGTCTGTTTCGGGCAGTAAGCAGTTTAAACGTTTAAGAAAAATCGAGGCAATACTGTTGAATTTCGAAAATTCTTTTGTGAAATATTGCTAAAAACGCAGGAGAATAACTATATTATTGTGATAAAAATAAAGCGATTGCACATAATGCATTGAAAAAAATGCAGCAAAATAGTATTCTTAAGTTGCGAAAACGTTTAAGCTGGAGGAATGAGCCGATGGTTTCCCTTAAAGACATTGCCAATCATTGCGGGGTGTCTGTTGCAACGGTCAGTAAAGTGCTGAACGGACATTCGGATATCGGTGAGGCGACCAGAAAACGTGTATTTGATGCCGCGACAGAAATGGGATACACGGCAAACGCCGCGGCCCGGGCGCTGAAGACGAACAGATCCTATACTCTGGGTATTGTATTTGTCGACCTGCAGAACAGCGGATTTATGCATGAATACTTTGCGTCCATGCTTAATTATTTCAGGATAGAGGCCGAAAAATACGGATACGATATCTGCTTTATCAAAAATAAAGTGGGGCGGAGGAAACAGACATATCTGCAGCATGTTCTTTACAGAGGCATTGACGGAGTAGCGCTGATCTGCGCGGATTTTCAGGATCCTGACATACAGGAACTGGCCTTTTCGGATCTTCCGAACGTATCGCTTGATCATACCTATAATAACAGAACGGCGGTTCTTTCGGATAATACGCGGGGCATGATGTCGCTGGTCCGTTTTGCCTATAAAAAAGGGCACAGAAAAATAGCATATATCCACGGAAACCATACGGCTGTTACGGAAAACCGTGTAACAGGATTCTATAAAGCCTGCGAAGAGCTCCGGCTCAACATTCCGGATGAGTATATCAGTGAATGTGAGTATCATGAACCCTCCAGCTGTTACAGGGCAACCAAAAGACTTCTCAATCTGAGAGAGAGGCCAAGCTGTATCTTTTTCCCGGATGACTATGCTTATCTCGGCGGAGCCAGGGCGATCAGTGAAGCGGGGCTGAAGATTCCGGAGGATATTTCCGTTGCTGGATACGACGGGATCCATATGGCCAAGGTGATGAATCCCCGGCTTACTACCTGGGAACAGAACACAAAAGATCTGGGAAGGATCGCAGCAGATAAGCTGATAGAGAGAATAGAAAAACCGCGAACTGCCATACCGGAACATATCATCGTTCAGGGAAAACTGCTGGAAGGCGAAACGGTCAGACAGCTGCAGCCATAGGGCGGGACGGAAAAGAGGAAACAGATCCATGACACGTGACCAGGCCAGAAAAAAAGCAGAAGAACTTGTGAACCGCATGACGATTGAGGAGCGGGCAGGACAGCTCCGTTTTGATGCGGATGCGGTCGAACGGCTCGGGATTCCGGCGTATAACTGGTGGAATGAAGCACTGCACGGTGTTGCACGCGCCGGAACGGCAACTGTCTTCCCGCAGGCGATCGGCATGGCCGCAATGTTTGATGATGAATTTCTTGAAAAAATCGCCGATGCGATCTCCACGGAAGCCAGGGCAAAATACAATGCCTTTTCTGCAGAAGGAGACCGCGACATCTATCACGGGCTGACCATGTGGTCACCCAATATCAATATTTTTCGTGATCCGCGCTGGGGCCGCGGCCACGAGACATACGGGGAGGATCCTTATCTGACATCCCGTCTCGGCAAAGCATTTGTCCGCGGGCTGCAGGGAACAGGTGAAACGCTCAAGACAGCGGCATGTGCCAAGCATTTTGCCGTTCACAGCGGTCCCGAGGCGCTCCGGCACAGTTTCAACGCCATCGCGTCCGCCAAGGATATGGAGGAAACCTATCTGCCGGCGTTCCGTGCCCTGGTGTGTGATGCTGATGTGGAAGGCGTCATGGGAGCGTATAACCGCACAAACGGCGAACCGTGCTGTGCCAGCGGCAAACTAATGCACATCCTGCGGGATGAATGGGGCTTTGAAGGGTATTTTGTCTCAGACTGCTGGGCAGTCCGGGATTTCCACGAGAAGCATAAGATCACCATGAAACCGACGGAATCTGTGACCATGGCATTGAAGGCCGGCTGCAATCTTAACTGCGGCTGTACATACGAGCATATCCTGACAGCGTATAAGGAGGGTGTGATTTCCGAAGAGGATATCACCCGCAGTGCAGTCAGAGTCTTTACGACCCGGTTCATGCTCGGCGAGCTGGGGGACGACGGCAGTGAATATGATTCGATACCTTACGAAAAGATAGAATGTAAAGAACATCTGGATCTGGCACATCAGGCATCTCTCAGATCCTGTGTACTTCTGAAAAACAACGGCCTGCTGCCGCTTGATCCTTCCTCGTGCGGAACGATCGGGGTCATCGGCCCCAACGCCAACAGCCGCTCTGCGCTGATCGGTAATTATCACGGAACAGCTTCGAGATACGTCACGGTGCTGGAAGGCATCCAGGATTTGACGGCAGGAGCAAACCGTATTCTTTATTCGCAGGGCTGTGACCTGTCCCTGAATTCCGTGGAACCGCTGGCTCTGGCAAACGACCGGCTGGCAGAAGCCGTTTCCGTCGCAAAAAGAAGCGATACGGTCATTCTGGTTCTCGGACTGGATGAGACACTTGAAGGCGAGGAAGGAGATACCGGAAACAGTTATTATTCCGGAGATAAGGAAGATCTGCTGCTCCCGGCTTCCCAGCGCAGACTTCTGCATGAAGTGCTGAAAATCGGCAGACCTACTGTGGTCATTCTGATGGCCGGAAGCGCGATCGATCTTTCGGAAGCACAGGAAAAAGCTGACGCAGTCCTCCTTACCTGGTATCCGGGTGCTTCAGGCGGAAGAGCCGTGGCAGAACTTCTTTTTGGAAAGGAGTCTCCGTCCGGCAAGCTGCCGGTCACGTTCTACCGCAACGAAGCGCTGGATGAAATACCGGCATTCACAGATTACTCCATGAAGAACAGGACGTACCGGTATTATCGCGGAACGCCGCTGTATCCCTTTGGTTACGGACTGAGCTACGGATGGTGTGAGATCCTGGAATTGCAGACAGACGGTCATGCCGCTTCCGTACGGGTGAAAAATGAAGGCGGTATGGATGCGGAAGAAGTCATCGAACTGTACGTGCATGACGAAGTCTCTCCCTGTGCTCCCCCGAATCCCGTGCTCTGCGGATTTCTGCGGATCCGCCTGAAAGCCGGAGAAGAACAGGTGTTTTCACTCCCGATCGATCCGAATGCGTTCACTGTGGTCGATGAAGAGGGAAATCGGATCCCGGGAAGCGGGACCTGGAAACTGTATGCCGGTTTCGGCGCGCCGGACAGCCGCACCGAAGAGCTGACTGGCCGGAAGGCCGTCACGGCCTGCCTGGCCGGCCGGGCATAAAATTCGCAAAGATTCTGGGAAAGAGAAAGACATGACCCCATCCGGAGGAGGAAATGCCGCCGATCCGAACCAGATCTTGAATACATGATCAATATAATTTTTTAAAAAGTTAATGTAAAAGGAGGTCATCAAATGAAAAAGATTCTTGCTCTTGCACTTTCACTCTGCATGACGCTTTCCATGGGGGTCATGTCTGTATCTGCTGAGGAAGAGGAGCAGACCACTCTGAAGCTGTGGTGTATCGCAACTGAAAGCGATGCCAACCGTCCCGCCTATGAGCAGGCGATCGCCGAGATCGAGGAAGCTCATCCGGAAATCAAGATCGAATGGGAAGCTTTTGAGAATCAGTCCTACAAGACCAAGATCAAAGCCGCAATGAGCGATCCCGAGTCTCTGCCGGACATCTTCTTCACCTGGTCAGGTGCATTCCTCGGCGACTTTGCCGAAGCCGGAACGGCGTATTGTGTCGATGACGCTTACACACCGTTCGCAGAAGAGCTTCCGGAAGTCATGCTGCAGAACTCCACTTATGACGGACATCACTATGCCATTCCGCTGACCTACAACATTGTTACCCTGTTTGCCAATATGGATCTGCTGGCAGAAGCCGGCTGGGATCATGTTCCGGAGACCTATGAAGATCTGTGTGCCTGCTGTGACGCTCTGCTTGAAAAGGATATCATCCCGTTCGGCTGCGCCGGCAAGGAGACATGGTGCGTGACAGAGTATCTGGAGCCGATCATTGAGAAGACGATCGGTTACGAAGAACTGGGTCAGATTTTTGCAGGTCAGGCGACCTGGGATGATCCGGCAATTGCTACAGCTGTTGATACACTGCAGGATATGATCAATAAAGGATACTTCGATCCGTCCGGCATCGCGCTTGGCAACGACGAAGTCAAAGCTAATTTCATCCAGGGAAAGACTGCTTTCTATCAGAACGGCTCCTGGAACTGCGGCGAAGTGAATGATGCGGAAGGCAACTTCGAAGTTGCTCTGTTCCCGGTCATGGATGCTGAAAAGGCTACTTACAGCCAGGTTATCGGCGGCCCGTCCGACGCTCTTGCTGTCTCGGCAGCCTGTGCGGATCCGGATCTGGCAGCCCAGATCGCATTCGAACTCGGCAAGGCCATCTGCCACTATGGCTATCTTGCAGGTTCCGGTCTGCCGGCATGGACACCGGACTATGATACCAGCGAAGTCAAACCGCTTGTCACCGCTGTTTCCGATATGTGTGCTGCCGCTGACGGCATGGTCCTCTTCGGCGATACCGCGATGAGCGCTGATCCGGCCAACATTTATCTGGACTATGTATCCCAGGTTTATGGCTGCGAGATCGACGGTGCTGAATTTGT
>CACZSZ010000149.1 GCA_902783945.1 uncultured Lachnospiraceae bacterium | reverse complement strand
ACACGATGCAGCGTCCTTCGGCTTTCAGTTTCCGGATAATGCCGAAGAGGTTATCCACCTCTGCCTCTGTGATGGAGGATGTGGGCTCGTCCATGATGATGATCTCGGAATTGTGTGAGAGTGCCTTTGCAATCTCGACCATCTGCTGCTGGGATGTGGACAGCCGTTTCATCTTTGTCGTCGGCGGCACATTGCCCATACCGACCTCATCCAGGAGCTCCTGCGCTTTTTTATTCATTTCGGCAAAATTGATCATGCCGCCGCCGCGCGTGGGCTCTTCTCCCAGAAAGATGTTTTCAGCGATCGTCATTTCTGTGACCGGGCTCAGCTCCTGATGGATCATCGAGATACCTTTCTCGTTGGCCATTCTCGGGTTCTCGATCACGGTCTTCTCTCCGCGCAGGATCAGTTCGCCTTCATCTGCTTTATAGATTCCGTACAGAATCTTCATAAGAGTAGATTTGCCGGCACCATTCTCCCCGATCAGAATATGCACTTCGCCTTTGCGGAGCGTCATATTGACATTCTGCAATGCTTTTACGCCGGGAAAGAACTTACTGATTCCTTTTGCTTCCAGAATAATATCATTCTGAATTGCGTTTTCTGCCATTGCGTATTCTCCATTTCCAAAATATGCGTGGACAATTTCACGTCTAATCAGGCATTTTGTATAAATACCTGATTAAAATCATATTGGATTTGTGAAATTAATCCAATCCGCACATTTTAGAATAGGTATGTTTTTTTAAGCATTTCACACATCGATCCGGAATATATGATCAGCCAGTTCGGCCATAAATTCTTCGTTGGATTTGATCACGATGACAGAGGTGCCGAGATTGGCAAATTGCTTAATATAGGAAGAAATGAGAGTTGCCCCGTATGCGTCGCAGGCAGAAAAAGGCTCAAACAGTATCAGCACCCGCGGCCGGAATATCAGCCAGCGCTCCATATCGATACGGATCCGGCTGTTCTGATCGGCATGACGGACCGTCATACTGTTCTTGTTTTCCGAATTCCCGTATAACAGATTTTTGGTCACTTTATGAAGATTATCGCTCTGCTGAAAATACCGGAGCGTGGAGAATTTCTGCAGAGAAGGCATGAGCAGGTTATCTTCAAGACTCATATTTTCGAACAGCTCATACTCCTCATTTCCCAGCAGTGTGGATACGATCCGCTGACGGATAAAATCTTCCTGATTCCGACAGTGCAGTTCCCGGAATCCCAGATAATACCGGGTAGACAGACTGATCTCCCGTCCGGAAAGGTGTTCGAAAAATTCCCGGCAGTACAGATTATTTCCGATCACAAAAGCAGTCACTTCGCCTTCATGGAAGCGAAGATTCTGCTTTGTCCCGGCGAGCAGAAGATCGTATACCTGATATGTGATATTCCTGCGCTCCCTCACATTTCTCTGCGTGCGGCGGAGTGTCTTGATCTCTGCCGCGATCGTCTCGCCCAGCAGATACCGTGTCAGCAGTTCCAGATCGGCTGTCCCGTTCTCTCTCCACCGCTTAACCAGTCTTCCTCTTCGGAAGACCAGGAATTCCCTGCATATCTGCCGGGAGATCTGCAGGGACTGGGTCCGGAACAATACCGGTATCCCCAGATCCGATACTTCTTTTATAACGGCGGCATATTCCTGTATCTCCGCCGCATTCATGCCCATGCACTCATCCTCAATGATCAGCAGCTGTGCACCTTTTTCCAGTTCGTGAATGATCCTCGCCGTCCTGCGGTCCGTTTCACTCACCTCTTTCATCTGTCTCGACGCATCTACTGTACGGCCCAGTTCCCGGAATTTTTCTTCCGCATGCTCCTGCATTGCCTGTTTCTGCTTCTTGCTGACGAAAAAGTGTGCACGGTTCAAGCCCAGATATTCGGCCACCGTCCAGCTGTCCAGAATGGCATCCGCCATCCGGATATACAGCACTCTGCTTCCGAGTTCCGAGGCCTGTCTTACTTCTCTGCCGTACACCCAGACACTTCCGCGCGCACGCTCAAATACTTCAGATTCCCCCCGCAGCACACGGCACAGCAGTTCGATCCCGGACCCGTCCAGTCCGAGCAGTCCGAGTACTTCGTGATCCTGCACACGAAAAGAAACATGCGCCAGAGCCCCGTACTCGCGGCTCTCCAGATTCAGATCATGGATCGTAAGCGCCGTCTTACTCAACGTTCATTTCCTCTTCCTGCCGGATGATCGGCAGTGTGATCTCCACATCGGTTCCCTGCCCGATCGAGCTGTATACATGCAGACCGTACGGCACACCGAAGATCAGTTCGATCCTCTTCTGCACATTGACCAGCGCGATTCCTTTGTGTTTCCCCAAAGCCGGTGCCTCTTCCTGTTCCGCTTTTTCTGCCAGGATACGGCCGTTCAGATCATCCAGTTCCTGCAGTGTCATGCCTTTCCCGTTATCCGAAATCATAATGACCAGATCATCTGTCTCCTCCACATCGATCGTGATCACGCCGCCGTTCCGCTTGTTTTCCAGTCCGTGCAGGATCGCATTCTCCACGATCGGCTGCAGGATCAGGCGCGGCACATAAAAATCGTAAACTTCCGGACTGTCGATTTCCATTTCCAGCCGGAAACGATCCTCAAAACGATACTGCTGGATCTTCATATAGTTCTGAACGTTGTCCAGTTCGTCACGGAGTGTGACGGCATTCCCTTTCCGGCTGATACTGTACCGGAAGAACGCGGACAGCGTCTGGATCATCATAGCCACCTCGCGGTTATTATCCTGTATGGCCTGGCCGCGGATGGCGTCAAGCGTATTATAAAGAAAATGCGGATTGATCTGACTCTGCAGGGCAGCCAGTTCCACCTGCCGGGTATAGATCTCCGCATCCTGTTTTGTTGTATAATGACTGATCACATCCCGGAAGATCGTGCCCACATCGGCTGAATTCCGGCTCTGACGGATATCCTGCAGCGCCTCCTCCACGTTGTCCTCTTCCAGGCCTTTCCTGATAAGGAGCAGCGGATGCAGGATCATCCTCTGATCATAGATAAAAAGGCAAAGCATACAGGCCGCCGTCGCCGCGTTCAGGATCAAGGCAATGTTGCGCGGCAGCAGGATCGAAACCGGTATCATCGCAATGACCAGTACTGCCACGATCCACTTTAAACGCCAAAGAGTTTTCAATCCCCACCTCCGTCAGAAATACAGCCGTCATTCGGTCCTGTTCTCCCACCCGCGTTCCGGTCAGGAGTGCAGCTGCCTGTAGATCACAGGTTTGACCCCCACCACCTTTTTGAACTGCTGGCTGAAATATTTCTGCTCCGGATAACCCACCTCGGAAGCGATCACATTGATCGTGTCATTTGTGGATGTCAGCAGTTCTTTGGCTTTTTCCATGCGGAAATTGATCAGATACGTGCTGAAATTCAGATTGGTCTCTTTTTTGAACAGCGCGCTGAAATAGACAGGATTGAGACCGACCACTTCGGCAACATCCTCCAGCAGGATTTTTTCCCGATAATGATCTTCCACATACTGCTGCGCCATGCGGACTGGTTTGACCAGCTGACTCTCCATCGCTTCTTTCGCAGATCCGATACATTCCTGGAAAAACTGCGACATCAGTTCAGAGAGCTGTACAGCGCGGTGACAGTGATGCACACAGTTCTGCACCTTTTTCTGAAGCTTTTCGCGCGCTTCCTCTTCCACACCGAGATGCCCGAAAAAGCTCTCAATCGTCTGATCCACGCCCTCATAGTAAGCGGACATATTGACCTTTTCCAGTTCACTGCGTGATCCGTAGATTTCCTGTATATAAGAAGGAATATGTTCCGAAGTCAGTGCATCCGCGTCATGCAGGATCTTCTGACGGATCAGGCGTTCTTTTTCCGCCCACTCGTCATTATCTCCGAGATAAACGGAGTCCGCCCAGATCAGGCGTCCCGTTCCGTATATAATGCGGTTGCAGACCGCGATGTATGACTCCAGAATGGAAAAACGTATCTCTGAAAATGCGCGTTTTGCCCTGCCGATGCCTATGGTGACGTGAAACTGATCCATGATCCGCAGATATTCCTTTATCTGCAGAAGAAGACTGCTGATGCTTTCCCCGAATTGTCTGTCCGATTCTTCGGAGCAGCAGCAGAGAGCATAGATGTGCATGTAGTCCTTATCGCAGACAAGCAACTGTCCGACCTGCGGCTGCAGAAATTCCGCGATGATCTTTTTTACGTTTTCTGTCGTAAACCGTTCCTGAGAGGCGTTGCTGTTCCTGGGATCGATATGATCCAGCTTAATATCTACGCCCCGGTAGATCTCTCCCTCCAGGTCGACCGCACTCTGATCGGCCGTCTCCTTCTGTTCTATTATATTCTGCAGGAAATTCTGTTTCAGGATCCACTCGCTCGTTTCCGCCTTTTCCTTAAGGGTCCTGTTTGCTTCCTGCAGCTGCATTTCCTTGTGTACCCGCCGCTGGATACCGGCCAGACACCGGTTGAGTTCCTCTTCGTCAACCGGTTTCACAAGATACGACTCTACGCCATACTGCATCGCCGTATGCGCATACTCAAATTCCTGATACCCGCTCATCACGATAAAGTCGACCGGCACCCCTTCTTCGCGCGCGTTCCGTATCATTTCCAGTCCGCTCATGACCGGCATGCGGATATCTGTGATGACAATATCCGGATGTTCTTTCCGGATCGCCTCCCAGGCCATCTCTCCGTCTGTCTTCAGGCCGAGGCAGGTCAGACCCAGTTCTTCCCAGTGGATCAGGGACCGGATCAGTTCACCGATCCGCTTCTCATCGTCCACGATCAGGACTTTTCGCGGCTCTTCACTCATATCTTTTATCTCCTGTTCATCCGCAGCTTACAGCCGCGGCGTTTTATTTGCCTGCAGAAGCAGGCGGCTTTTTATTCAGGATGTGTCAGCATCCACAGAATTTCTTCCTTCGAGGGATGCGCATCCGGAAACGGCAGTGTATGGACAGCCTCACTTATGTCCGGGAGATAGTGTGCGTCCGAATCCGATATGATCCGGCAGTTCCGCAGATACGGATGGTCCCGGAGCAGATCGTGAAGCCGGTCCAGATTCTTCACCTCGGCACAGGTGAATTTCGAATCCGGTGGGATAAAACCAAGATTACTGAGCAGAGATGTCGTAGTCTTATCGAGATGCGCCGGTATCATTATGCCGTGGTGTGCAGTGACTGCATCATACACTTGATCGAACGAGATTTCCGTCGCATTAGTCAGAAAGTATTCTTCTTCGCCGACCGGTTCGTCGTTTTCGTTCATAATGACCTGTTCGCCGAAAATATCGGTTTTGTTGCGGATCTTCATCAGCCGTTCATACACATAGGAGTCAAAGTCCATGGCGCTGCCGAGATCCGCAAACAGACAGACGACGTGTACTTCTTCCTGCGTCGTCAGCTCCATACCGGGCAGCACGATCAGACCGTACTGCTCCGCCGCACGGATCAGAGCCGGTGCGTTGCGGCAGGTGTTGTGATCTGTCAGAGCAATGATCTGCAGCCCTTTCAGATATGCCATGCCCGCTATGTTGTTCGGCGTCATATCCATGTCCCCGCACGGAGACAGACATGAGTGGATATGAAGGTCGTAGTATAATTCCATAATGTCCTACAGCCGGTCGTGAATCTTCAGCGCCGCCTCGAACACCGGCTCCTCCGTCCGCAGAATGGTAAACCCTTCTTCATGTGCCTTGAGCATGCCGGCTTCGTCCATGCGGGATCCTTCGGCCAGTACGATACAGGCCATATCTGTCAGAGTCATGACAGCCAGTGTATTGATGTTGCCCATGACCGTGACCCAGGCCGCATCCTCGATCCCCCTGCTCATCGCGATACTGAGCAGATCGCAGCAGAACACGTCAAGGATCCTGCGGTCCGTTTCCTCCCCCTGATGGACTACCTCAAACAGTCCGCTGTCGATCAGATCCTGTACTGTCATTTACTTCCCTCCTCTTCTCTGCCGGCGATACCGGGCGCGAATGCCATTTTGTCCATCTCTGTCATCATGCCCATGATCGTATGCAGATTTTTCCAGAGTATATGGATACAGTCGGTTTCTTTTGCCTCGCCCCTGGCGATATCTTCCGCCAGAGCCCGGCAGCTAGGTGCACCGCAGGAACCACAGTCGATCCCCGGGAACTTTTTGGTGAGTTCCTCCACCTGCGCCATCTTCTGTATCTTTTCCTTGAAATTGCTGCCCAGCGTAAAGACCGGTTCGAATTCCACTTCCTCGGTCCACCGCCCGAAATCCGGGATATCCGTATGCATTCCGGCTACCGGCAGGTATTTTTTGAGAACAGACATCTTGGCCTTGGCGATATACGGATTTTCTACCGTCAAAACACCTCCGACACAGCCTCCGGCACAGGCATCCAACTCCACAAACTGCAGATGGGAAAACTTCTGATCCTCCAGATCGTTCAGTACTTTGATACAGTTCTCGATCCCGTCCGCAGCCAGATAGCGGTCATTGATCAGTCCGGCTGCCTCGCCGCCGCTGATCCCCCAGCCGACGCCGATCCGGCCCGCCACGGCAAGATCCATCGGATCTTCTGCCGCATCGTCCATAACAGACAGCAGACGCACATAGACGTCTTTGATGGCCAGCGTGGCATCAACTTCTGTTTTTTTCACACCGATCGGGCTTCTGCACGCGGAGACTTTTGCCGGACAGGGAGAAATAAAGAAAATTCCGATCTGTTCAGGAGAAAGACCTGTTTCTTTCACTGCCTTTCTCCTGGCCATTTCCGCGGCGATCTCGACCGGCGGCTGGATCGGCAGCAGATGATCGATCAGGCTCGGAAAACGGATCCTGATCAGCTTGACGATCGACGGACAGGCCGTAGAGATCAGCGGGAACTGTTCCGGATGATCATCCAGATATTTCCGCGACATGGCGGAGACCAGCTCCGCTGCCGAACCCACTTCGAAGACGCTGTCAAATCCCATTTTGTGAAGCGCTGTCAGCAGGATATTGCTGTCGTCCAGATTATTGAACTGTCCGTACAGAGAAGGAGCCGGAAGAGCCACTTTGTATACGAACTCATCCATTCTCTCAATCGGATCATAGACCGGGACCTTGGCGTGATGTTCACAGATCCGCACGCATTCCCCGCAGTCCACGCAGAGATCATGATTGATCCGGGCTTTACCCTCCCGCACACGGATCGCACCGGTCGGGCAGCGCTTGATACAGTTCGTGCATCCCACGCATTTATCCCTGTTCAGCTGCACAGCGTGCTCATACATATCAGACATGTCAAAATCCCTTCCATATTTAATATAGTAAAAAATGAATACGGTATTTTACACGTTCTCCGTCTGTCTGTTCCTGTCACAGCATCACCCGCATGGTCACTGTTGTCCCGACGTCTTTTTCGGTCTCGATCGACAGTTCATCCGTATATTTTTTCATGTTGGGCAGTCCCATGCCGGCTCCGAAACCGAGATTGCGCACACTTTCAGCCGCTGTGGAATACCCGGCCTGCATGGCTTTTTCCACATCCGGGATCCCCGGTCCCTGATCTGCCAGCACCATCAGAATATCCTCGTCGCTGACAGTGACAGTGATCTCACCGCCGTTGGCATGGATGACCATATTGATCTCGCCTTCGTAGATCGCAATAGACACTCTCCGGATGATCTCGGGAGGCATGCCCATCGTCTTCAGAGTCTTCTTTACCCGCTTGGATGCCTCGCCTGCCCGGGTAAAATCATTTGGGTCGACCGTGTATTTCAGTTCAAGAGAATCGCTCATAATCCGACCCTCCATGCAGACCGGCGGAATACAGGATACCGCAGGCCATGAACATCCTGTGTCCTGTAGTCAGGACAGCTATCCCGGCATCTTCCGCCAGCTCGATCATTTCTTCCGTTGGTTTCTTGTCGCGCACAAACGCGACGCATTTCATGTCCATCATTTCGGCTGTGCGGATCGCCTGCGGATTGCACAGGCCCGTCAGCAGGATAGCCTGATCTTTGACAAACGCCAGCACGTCGCTCATCATGTCGGAACCACATGCAGAGTGGACCTCTTCATCCAGACGGTCCTCCCCGCACAGCAGCGTCGCATGCAGAAGTTCTTTTGCATCTCTGATCGTCATGTTCTTTTCCTCCGGTATTTCTCAACAATACATCATTTGTATACTACCACAATGCACGCCCGATGTCACGGTTCGTTCCTGACCGGGTCACTTCCTGCTGCCGGAATTTTATGTTTTTATTCCTGTGCAATCCCCTTCCTTTTGTGCGATTTTTTGTGAAATATTTATTTATATTGATATTTTAATATCAATTTTGTTAATTCATAGACAACGCTTGAAATATAACTGACAATT
>CACZSZ010000148.1 GCA_902783945.1 uncultured Lachnospiraceae bacterium | reverse complement strand
TATTCATTTCGATTATCGGCTGGCACTGAAAGCGATCGAGAGCGGCGTCGACAAGGTGCGGATCAATCCTGGCAATATAGGAAGCGAGGAACGTGTACGTGCCGTTGCCGAGTCGGCAAAAGAGCACGGGATCCCGATCCGCATCGGGGTCAACAGCGGATCGCTGGAAAAGCCGCTTCTGGAAAAGTATGGCGGCGTAACAGCGGAAGCCCTGGTGGAAAGCGCACTTTCACAGGCAATGATCCTGGAAAAAATGCAGTTCACGGATATCGTGATCAGTATCAAGGCTTCAGATGTGCCGCTGTGCGTGGAGGCGTATGAACTTCTCTCGCAGCGGACAGATTACCCGCTGCATATCGGGATCACGGAAGCAGGCACCCCTTATGACGGCACGGTCAAATCTGCCGTCGGGCTGGGGATCCTGCTCCATGAAGGGATCGGAGATACGCTGCGGGTATCCCTGACAGGTGATCCGGTTGAAGAAATACGGGCCGGAAAGGCAATTCTGAAGGCAGCAGGACTGCGGAAAGGCGGAATAGAAGTCGTATCCTGTCCTACCTGCGGGAGAACGCAGATCGATCTGATCACACTTGCCGAGCAGGTAAATGAAATGGTCCGTGATATGCCGCTGGATCTGAAAGTCGCCGTAATGGGGTGTGTGGTGAACGGCCCCGGCGAAGCACGTGAAGCGGATATCGGAATAGCGGGCGGGATTGGCGAAGGCCTGCTGATCCGGCACGGCGAAGTCATCCGGAAAGTGCCGGAGAACCGGCTGCTGGAAGCACTCCGGGAGGAATTGATGCATTGGAAGAAATGATGCTTGGAAAATCGATCGCCGAAACATTTCCGCGGCTCAGACTGGAAGGAGATATGAAGGAATATCTGTCTCCTGCCAGAGTGGAGCATGTCGCGATCGATCGAAAAGCACACCGGCTCAACGTTCAGATCGTCAGCCGGAGATGGATCCATAAAAAGTATATTTACGGGCTGGAGGAGGAGATTGGCCGCCAGCTCTTTCCGGATATGGATCTGCAGATCCGTGTCCGGGAACATTTCTATCTTTCCGGGCAGTATACCCCGGAACGTTTTTTTGAAGTCTATCATTCCAGTCTGCTGCGTGAGTGCAGGGAAGAGGACAGGATGCTCTGCCATGTACTGCAGACGTCCGATATTTCCTTTCCGGAAGAAGACAGGCTGGAACTTTCACTGGAAGATACCCTGACAGGACATGAAAAAGAAAAACAGCTGGTACTGTATCTGACGCAGATTTTTGAAGAACGCTGCCATATGGCCGTACACATTCATGTGTCATGGCATCCGGCAGAGACCGAAGCACACAGGCAGGAGGATGAGGCCGGATTCCGGAGAGAAGCTGACCGCATTTTTGCACGAGCCGGTGTTTCCGGCGGAAAAGCTTCTTCTGCGGCGGGATCAGACACAGGCGGGCAGGCTGTTTCACAGAATGCAGACGGACCGGGTGCAGCTGCGCCGCAGACGGGCGGGAAGTCCGGCGGTCCGGGGCAGCCGCAAGGCGGGAGAAAAGGCCGCAGAACACAGAACGATGCACCGGCCGATCCCGACCAGTTGTTCGGAAGATATTTTGAAGGTGACAGCACACCGATCGCCTCACTGGATGAGACCGCGGGAGAGGTGATCCTGAAAGGACAGGTCACCATGCAGGAGACCCGCGAACTGCGCAGCGGGAAAGTCCTTGTCATGTTTGCTCTCACTGATTTTACGGATACGATCCGCGGCAAGATCTTTGCAGATCCGGATCAGGCAAAGACACTGGAGGCAGGTCTGAAGCAGGGCAGTTTTATCCGGCTGCGCGGACGTGTTCTGCAGGATGCCTATGAGCATGAGCTGATGCTGTCCGGGATCCAGGGGATCCGCCGTGCTGCTGATTTCCGTGAGACACGCACGGATACCGCACCCGTCAGGAGAGTCGAACTGCACGCACATACCAAGATGAGTGAGATGGACGGTGCTTCGGAGACGAAGGATCTGATCCGCCGTGCCTGGAAATGGGGCCATCCGGCCGTTGCGATCACGGATCACGGAGCCGTGCAGGGCTTTCCGGATGCCAACAAAGCGATGCAGGGGATCGACGACGAGTACCGCAGAGCGTATGCAGAAAAACATCCGGAGCTCGACAGGGATGCACTGAAAAAAGTATCGGCGCCGTTCAAGGTACTGTACGGCTGCGAGGTCTATCTTGTTGATGATCTGCGCGGTATTGCCGTCAATACAAAAGGGCAGACACTGCAGGATTCTTTCGTCGTGTTTGATATCGAGACGACGGGTCTGTCCAATCTCACCTGCCGGATCATCGAGATCGGTGCCGTGCGGGTCTGCGGCGGAGAGATTACGGAGAGGTTTTCAACTTTTGTCAATCCGGAAGTGCCTATTCCGTTCCGGATCGAACAGCTGACCAGTATTTCCGATTCGATGGTGGAAAATGCTCCGACAATAAGGGAGGTGCTTCCTCAGTTTCTGGAGTTCTGCGGGAATGATGTGCTGGTCGCGCACAATGCGGATTTCGACGTCGGATTTATCCAGAAGGCCTGCGAAGATCAGGGGATCCCGCATGACTTTACCCGGATCGATACGGTGGCGCTTGCGCAGTATCTGCTGCCGCAGCTT
>CACZSZ010000147.1 GCA_902783945.1 uncultured Lachnospiraceae bacterium | reverse complement strand
CGGACTGTCCCGAGATCACGCAGAATCAGCTTTATATCGCGATCGACGAGATCTTTGCCAACATCGCGAACTACGCGTATGAAGGCGCGGAGGGGAGCGTCACCGTGCGTTTTGAGGTTTTGCCAGAGCCGCGGACGGTCGTTCTTACTTTCCTGGACAACGGAATACCTTTTGATCCGCTGAAAATGAAATCGCCGGATACCTCGCTGAAGGCCAGCGAGCGGAAGATCGGCGGCCTGGGCATATTTATGGTACGAAAGCTGATGGATGAGGTCAGTTATGAGTATTCAGACGGGAAAAATGTCCTGACGATCAGAAAAATGTTCTGACGGCAGAGTGAGACAGACATGGAAAACATATCAATAACCGGGAAAAGGACAGAAACGATATGAAGACGAACAGAAAACTTATTGTACTGCTGATTGCACTGCTGCTTATCGCTGCGGTGGCTGTAATTATCCTGCTGAAGAAACCGTCGGCAGGAAAAGAAACGGGAGAAGCAGCCGGCTATTCGCCGCAGGCGGAAAAGGCAGTCGGAGATTTTGTCCGCATGTACGGTGAAAAAGCACCGGATTATGACGGGTCGGCTTATGTTGTGAGCGATTTTGATAACACGACCGCTGTTTTTGACATCACATATCAGTGCTGTGTTTACCAGCTGGAAACCATGTCCTTCGCCATGGACCCGGCAGCGTTGGAAGAGGCGCTGACCGCGATGCTTGATCTGACAGCTGACGATAACGCCCTGTGGGCCGAAGACATCGTCACAGCGTATTCGTACCTTTATGATACCTATGGTCCGTTTAAGGCTGCCGGTCTGGATGAGAATGTGCTTAAGACGCTGCATGACGATCCCTGGTGGATAGAGTTTGCGGTCAAGATGCGTGCGTTCTTCCTGCATGTGGAAGATACGACACCGGAGGAAATAAACTATGTATGGATCCTTTACTGGTACAGCGGCATGACCCGGGAAGAGGTCTATGATCTGTTTTACCGTTCCTGCTCCGCCTATGAAAACGTTCCCTCCGAACTGGTGACGTGGACATCGCCGGAGGAGATCACATCACGCCTCGGCGTGGTGAGCTGTGAGTTTACCGCCGGCGTTTCCGTGCCGGAAGATGTGAAATGGATGATGAAGACCATCTATGACGGCGGCATCGACGTATGGATCTGTTCCGCTTCTCATCTGGACGGGGTACGCGCGGCAGTGGACGCCTTTGGCCTGAGTGAGTTCGTTACCGGTGTTATCGGCATGACGCAGCAGACAGAGAACGGCCTTTACGTGTCTGCGTATGATTATGAAACGGGATATGCCTGGAAGAATCTGGGCGGCGGAAAATGGGAACAGACGGAATATCCCATTCATGCCATGCCCGGACTGGAGGGTAAGGTTACTGCAGTTGAGAACGCGCTGGTTCCCCAATACGGAGCGGGACCGCTCGCCGGATTTATGGATTCCAGCGGTGATTTCAACTTCTGCACGGAATTTGAATCCCTTCGTATGGTGATCTGTTATAACCGCGCAAACCGGAAGATCACTGAAGGCGCCGGCCTTGTCGCCGTGGCAGCGGTGTATCAGAGGGAAGCTCTGGGTTATGATCTCGCTGCGGCAAACGAAGCCGGAGACACCTATTATCTGCTGCAGGGACGGGATGAAAACGGACTGCGCACGCTGCGGCCGGCCGAAGAAACCATACGGCTTGGACAGTCTGAGCCGCGGCTGTTTGCGAATGAGGATAATGACGCCCTTCTTGCCTATGCGATGGAGAAAAAACTCACAACGACGGAATTGTTTAACACCTTCGCTATCACGACAGGGGCAGACGAACCCGGCAATCCGCTTGGCCTCTCCTACGGCCATCTGACGGAATACCGTGGTTATCACAGCGTGCCGGACCCCGATGCGCTGGCATTGGATGAAGCTGCCTGACAGAGATGAATGAAACAGATTCCGGGAAAAGCAGAGCTTCTGTTTTCAATGACGGGATTCTCCGCGCCGGCTCTGCACGAAGAAAACTCTTCAAAAACGGAGACAGAAAAAGAAAAAACACAGGAACAGCCGGAAAAGAACGGGGGATATTTACATCCTCTTTACCAGTGATGTCCACTGCGGAATAAATGAAGGGTTCGGCTATGCGGGACTTCGACAGATCCGGGATACCCTGGAAGGTGAGATCGGGACCAAATACGCGGATCCGTACGGCCAGGGAAGGATCTCGTTTACGGAAGATTAAGGATATGGAGTCCGGCTCTTTACAGAGCTTCCCATGGTCTGCAGCAAAGTATGTATTATCGGTTTTATACGGATCATTCTTGCCATACTTCCGCAAATAAGATAAAATACATTGTTGTGAAAATGTTCCGCTTGATACTGCTCTGCCAGAAAGGAGCTCCGTATGAAACCTCTTACAGAAATGAACAACCGTGAATTATTCTGCATTCTTACCGGAGACGGTGAAGTTTTCCAGCAGCTCATGCTGAAGAATATTATTAATGATTACAAGGCAAAATATCCCGACAAAATCGGTCAGTTCGGAGAGATCGATCTTTCCGCGATCGTGGCCGAGATGACGAAAGCAGAAGAAGATCAGAAGTAAAAAGCAGTCTTCATGACTGCCGCACCCAGTGTTCAGGAGGTGGGGCCCCGTCGGAAAATACCGGCAGGCCTTCACCTTTTTTTATATTCTCTCTTTTTTCTTGTAATCAGGGCAGAAGAGATAAAAGCGGTCAGCGGTATCGAAAGAACCATCCCGATACTCGAAGAGATCCCGCTGATCGTTTCCAGCGCCACGAAAGCGGTTGAAAACAGGTGGTAGAAAGTAAGTTCACGCGCATACAGATACAGGATCAGCGCAAACTCGCTGCCAAGAAAAGCGAGGATCAGGGTATTCGTCATGGTTCCGACCATATCTTTGCCGATATTCATTCCGGATCTGAAGAGTTCTTTTCGGGAAAGAGAAGGATTGGCTGTATGGATCTCCTCCAATGAGGAGGAGATGCTCATGGCAACGTCCATGACAGCGCCGAGGGCACTGATAATAATGCCCGCTACAAGAAGTCCGCGGATCCCGATCGCTGCTCCCACGTATTTCATCTGGAGCAGGGATTCCGCCTCTTCAAGCCGCAGTCCGTCTATCTTTGCGAAATGCTGAACGGCAAGGCCGAAGACCATAGCCAGAAAAGTTCCGGAAACGGTCCCTAAAAAAGCGCTGATCGTTTTTTGGCGTATACCGCCCAGGATCGTAAAACTCACGAGTGCGATATATGCGGAGATCAGGAAAGTCGTCAGGACGGTAGGAGCGCCTTTTAACAGAAGCGGGATCAGCAATGTGAACAGGCAGATGACCGTGAATATCAGTCCCGCCATGGATTTCAGACCCGTGAGACCTCCGATCAGCACGACTACAATAAAAAACAGGAGCAGAAAAACTGCAAGGATCGGGATCCTGTTATACTCATAGACCGTAGCGCTGTGCTGGCCGTCCGCTTCGGTTTTTATGGTTATCGTGACGCCGTCGCCTTTGGCAACAGGAGCTCCGTAATACGGACCGAAATAGTTATAGATCACCATTTCTTCTCCCTTATAACGTCCGCTTCTGACTCTGACAGCGAGTTCCTGCTTTCCGGCGGGAGCGTTGTCCGCCACTTCATCGATCTCCATGTCTTCACTGAGGATCCCGATCACGGAAGCTTCTTCAAATTCGACAAGCTCGTCCCCGTATTCCCAGAAAATATCTCCGGCGCCATTTAATATATTTTCAGAAAAAAGCCGGAAGAAAAGGATAAAAAAGACCGCAGCTGCGATCAAAAGAACGATGATCGTGCTTCTTTCTCTTTTTACAGGCTTTATCGGCTGCCTTTTATTGCCATTCTTCATGACTTCTTACTCCGCGTTTTATTATGAAAATAGTATAACAATATCGGTTTTTTGTTGTCAATAGAACACCAAAGCCGCAGCGCAAGTGCTGCTGAGAGCGGACGGCTTATGCGAAAGCGATCCGTGATCATCATGACAGCCTGTATTTACCAAAACCT
>CACZSZ010000146.1 GCA_902783945.1 uncultured Lachnospiraceae bacterium | reverse complement strand
GGTGTCTCCGCAACGATCTCATTTGCTTTTTCTATCGCACCTTTCATTCCTTTCGTGCCGTCTGTCAGAACCAGCTCTGCCCCGTAGGCTTTCAGGATGTTGCGCCGCTCCACACTCATCGTCTCCGGCATAGTCAGGATCAGTCTGTATCCCTTGGCAGCCGCAACAGAAGCCAGCCCGATCCCCGTATTGCCGGATGTCGGCTCCACGATCGTCGCCCCCGGCTGCAGTTTTCCGCTCTGCTCGGCATCTTCGATCATAGCTTTTGCGATCCTGTCTTTCACACTGCCGGCCGGGTTAAAATACTCAAGCTTGGCGAGCAGTCTCGCCTTCAGATCATATTTCTTTTCAAATGCCGTCAGCTCAATCAGAGGTGTATTGCCTATTAATTCCGTTGCACTCTTATATACGTTTGCCATCGTCTTCTCCGTCCTTCCTGTTCTGAATGCGGTTATTAAACCTGTTTTCTGGTTTCGGCGCCTCAATTCTCCCAATTCCTATTGGTTATGTAGGATTATAGGGAATTTAAAAGCACTTGTCAATATTTTTTTTGGCAAGTGCTCTGATCATTTTTTATAGACTGTATTATTTACACTGCATCAGACATTGCGGATGCACCTGTCTGTCATGAATGAGGCACTGTCTTCTCCGTAATATCTGCATAAGACAGAATCTTGTTGATCGCTACAATGGATTTCAGATGTCTGTCCAGTACATCCGCCCCGTAAGTCTCTTTCAGTTCATCTGCCGTCATGCCATAGGTCTCTTCCAGACGTTTCATTTCCTCCTGGTACTCCGGATCTTCTTCCGAAACTCCTTCCGCTCCGAACACGGCATCCAGAAGCAGCTCGTTTTTCACTTCCGTACGTACCTGGACTTCATTGATCCGTTCAAAATCTTCCTGGCTCATACCCATCTGCTCAATATACTCGGCAGCGGTCAGCCCGTACATCTGTGCCTCGCTCTCCAGATAACCGGCATACTCATCCTGTTTTTCCTGAAGAAGGATTTGCGGGAATGCAAGGATTTCCGAATTCTCTACCACAAGATTCCACGCCTTATTCTGAAGATCTGTTTCGGCATACGAACGATTCTGATCCTCGAGATCAGATTTGACCGCTTCACGCAGATCAGCCAGTGTTTCCTGTTCACCGTTGCTGTATTCCTTTGCCCAGGCATCATCTAATTCTGGATCTCGCTTGATCGCGTTTAATTTTACATGGAAGACCACATCCTGACCGGCGAGCGTCTCACTGCCATAGTTTTCCGGGAATGTCAGATTAAGGTCCCGTTCTTCTCCCTTCTTCATGCCGACCATCTGATCCTCGAATCCGGCTATAAAGCTGCCCGAGCCGATTTTGAGATCATACCCTGTGGCAGAGCCGCCTTCAAAGGTCTCGCCATCCAGATAACCCGTATAGTCCAGATTTGCCGTATCACCTTCCTCAAGGACCGCCTCATCATCATCGACTTCAACCGGCTGTACCAGATAGGAAATGTAATTGTCAATATCTTCGTCTGTGACTTCATAGATCTCCATGTCAAGTTTCAGGCCTTTGTATTCGCCCAGCTTGACACAATCTTCTATTGTATATTCTCCTTCAATCGTCGGAATCTCCAGGATCGGATCCTTCATTGTCTCATTGAGCATGTCGGATGCCGCATCCGGCGTCACGGCTGTCGTGTTCTCACCTGCCGCATCTTCCTCCGCAGTCATATTCTCACCCGCAGCGTTTTCTGACGCAGTCACGTTTTCACCTGCCGCGCCTTCTGTCTCAGTCATGTTTCCGCCTGCCGCACCTTCCGATGCCGTAGTGTTCTCACCCGCGGCGTCTTCTGACGCAGTCATGTTTTCACCAGCCGCCGTCATATTCTCTCCGGCTGCCGTCATATTTTCTCCGGCCGCTGTCTCATTCTCACCGGCCGCTGTCTCATTCTCACCGGCCGCTGTCACGTTCTCACCGGCCGCTGTCTCATTCTCACCAGCCGCATCAGTTACTGCTGAAGCGGCACTCTCAGCCGCCTCCGAAGATGCTGCCTTTTCTTTCTGGCTGCCTCCACATGCTGCCAGCATCGCCCCGCAGAGCAAAACTGCCGCCAACATTGTCATTCTTTTTTTCATATTTCCCCTCCTACTCCATATTGTATTCTTCCGGATTTTCCGCTTCTGTCACTTCCTCTTCCGGAGCTTCTTCCGCAGGATCTGCCTTCATGGATTGAATCGCTTCTCCCACAAGTTCATTCGTGCCGCTTGTCTGTACATCTTCCGCAGCGGTTTCCTCTGCCGTTTCACCGGCTGACGCAGCTGTTTCTTCCATATTCATAAGCGCAAGGTATGCCGCATATTCCGGAATTGCATGCATTCCCTGACGCACATAAGCCGGATGGATCTGAGCCCAGGTCTTTGCCTCTTCGTTTCCGACGAAGAAATAGCGGAATCCCAGTTCCCTGAGCATCGTATACCTTTCGTTATTCTCTGTATAGCCGCTCCATTCGCCGATGTCAGCTCCATACGGCAGCATCAGCATATCTGTTGCTCCTGCAAGAGGCGCGATCACCGTATTCCATTTTTCCGAATCTTTCTGCACGATATCTGCGGAAGCAGCATAACTGATCACATCATACGTATTGCTGGCAATATGCCATCCCCCGGAGCGCAGTGCATTCAGCAGCATCGTCGCAGTTTCTTTATTTTTTGCAGCCGTTTCTTCTGCCTGCCTGCGTCTCTCTGCTTCTTCAGCCTCAGCAGCCTTTTTCTCTTCTGCAGCACTGTCTTTTTCGTCCGTCACGGACATGCTGTCAGTATCTTCCGCCGTCTCCTGTGCCGCAGAGTCTTCCCCGTACTGTCCGTCCTCTTCCCCGTACTGGCCGTCCTCTTCTCCGTACAGATTTTCTTCCCCGGACAGTTCTCCTTCGTCTTCAGCCGGTTCATTAATTTTAACGGTCCTCAGGGCTGTCTCGTCCACTTCAACCGTATATCCCAGTACGCCGCGATATCCGGTTATACCGAGAATGCCCCGTGCTCCTTTATAGGAAAAGTCCGGATGGTCTTCAATAAACGCCTCGACGATCGGAACTACATCCACCGCGCCCGTGACCAGCGAACCATATTCGTCATAATAGGTACAGCTGATCCGGCCGGAAGCATCCCGCGTCAGTGCCGAAGCATGAGCCGTATCTCCCTCTTCATAGCTGACATCATACTGCGAGAGGATCAGAGGCTTCTTACCGGCCGGTACCATGATCTGCGCGGAAGTAAATCCTTTTTCTGTCCTGCCGGCCAGTTCATACGGATCGATCAGGACATATCCTCCTGCATACAGATCTTCCAGAATTAGGCTGAACTGGGAAACAGAAAGGCCGCTGCCTGCATTATCCAGCGTGAGGACAGGGAATGAAAGGTGCAGTACCTGGTAGGAATCATAAAACGCAGAATTGGTCCTCTCCTCCTGGATGGCTTCTTCCACCGCCTGTTCGGCACGGCCGTCCTGCACTTTGCGCACGATCGCGATCGCAGCAATGACCAGCAGTACACCCAGTATGCCGATCAGAACATACACAGCGAGCCGGATCAGCTTTTTTCTGCGCATCCGCTGCTGATGCAGTTCCTTGCGTGCTCTCGCGCGTCTTACGCGCTCACGGCGTTCTTCTTCAGTTTCAGGTCTCTTATTTTCCATACGTCTCCCTGAGAGAGTCCCCGCTCTGTAGTTACCGGCTTATCATACCGCAAAACATACGTTTCATCAAGCAAATTCCATTGCCTTTTGGTGTAAGGAATGCTATGATAATTGGGATTCGTTCTGAACCGGAACTGTGAACAGAGTACGG
>CACZSZ010000145.1 GCA_902783945.1 uncultured Lachnospiraceae bacterium | reverse complement strand
AGGATCCGGAATATGAACGTATCATCCGGTAAATATTCCGGATCCTTAGTCGGAGTTGGCAGTTAGCCCGGAAGACCGCTGTCAACGCATAGCGGATATATATACGAGGGGCGGCTTCGCTCATAGATTATCTAAAAAGATATACATTTTGCGGCGTCCCTCACCGCATCTCAAATCCCCCTGTCACATTGATCGCCTGACCGGTTATGTAGGAGGAATCATCCGACAGCAGGAAAAACATCACATTAATAATATCATCATAATGACAGGTGCGACCGAGCGGCACCTGCTTGTCGTACATGGCGCGGCATTCCTCCTGGCTGATGCCGCGGTTGCGTGCATACTGGATGCCGAGCGCGTTCTCGCCCTCTGTCCACAGCGGCGAGTCCATCAGATTGCCTGGACAGATCGCGTTGACCCGCACACCGTACTCTGCCAGTTCCAGCGCGGCGCTCTGCACCAGACCGAGCCCTCCGAATTTGCTGGCCGCATAGGCCGAGCTTTTGTATGATCCTTTCTTTCCGGATTTGGAATTCATGGAAACGATCACGCCGCGCCGGTTTTTCTTCATGACAGGAGCTGCGGACCGGATCATGTGAAAAGTCCCGTACAGATTGACCTCAATAACCTTTTTCCAGGCATCCGGGTCAATCTCATCGACCGCACCGCTGTTCAGGATTCCGGCATTGGAAATCACATAATCCAGATTCCCGAACGTCTCCAGCGCTGTCTGCACCAGCTTTTCACAGTCTTCCAGTTTCGTCACGTCACATTCACACAGCACGATATCCGGGCAGCTTTCTTTCAGTGCCTTCATGTTTTCTGTGTGTATATCCCCGGCCGCGACCTGCACACCTTCCGCATACAGTGCCCTGGCAAGGGCTTTGCCTATCCCCCGGCCGGCACCTGTCACAACTGCGGTCTTCCCTATGAATTCTCCTGCCTTCATATGGCTCCTCTTCTCTACGGCTGACCTTAAGATTCTTCCTGCTCTCTGACAGACTTCCCGCATTCCTTCGCTTTTAATTCTTCCAGCACATCCACGACCCGGCTGAGCCCGATCCGGGTCGCCCCGGCTTTCAGCATGGCCAGACAGGTGTCCAGATCACGGATCCCGCCGGCCGCCTTGACGCCGACCTCATTCCCTACAACAGATTTCATGAGACGGACATCTTCTACCGTTGCGCCGCCGGTCCCCATGCCGGTCGAAGTTTTTATAAAGTCCGGTTTCACACGCTTTGCGATTTCAGCCAGATGCACGATCTCTTCTTTTGTCAGATAACAATTTTCAAAAATGACTTTTCCTATGATCCCGTATTTCCGCACCGTGCCGATGATCGTACGCATCTCTTCTTCCACATAGTCCCAGTTTCCGTCTTTTACCTGACAGATGTTGATCACATAGTCGATCTCGTCCGCGCCGTTGGCTATGGCATCCTCGACCTCGAAATTTTTGACCGCGATCGTCGTCTGTCCGAGCGGAAATCCGATTGCCGCACCGACATGAACGGGAGTATCCTTAAGCAGCTCTTTGCAAAGTTTTACCGCTGCGGAATTGACCGCCAGCATCATACAGCCATACTCCGCCGCCTCACGGCATACTTTCACAAAATCTGCTCTCGAAGAATCCGGATTCAGGTGTGTGTGATCAAAATAATGTGCCAGTTCCTCCATCGTAATCGTCATACCCATATGCAGCCTCTTTCTACGATATTCCTTTATCCGTTTACCATCTCCTATAATAATCAGCCGGACAGGCAATGGCAATAGAGACTGCAGAATAGCACGTATAAGGGAGACTGCCGCACACGCTGCAATGTGGACAGCCTCCCCAATTAGTAAAAGCTAAATATAAAGTGCGGCGGTCAGCCGGTCTTATCCAAGCTCCCGCACTCTCCGGAAGAATTCCGGCATCTCATAGAAGTAGGCTTTATACAGCGCCGCATACTTGTCGTAGACCGCACTGTCTGCCTCATTCGGTGCGAATTCTTTTTCTACATGTACGTGTTCTGCGGCCGTCCGGCGGAGATCTTCAAAAATACCGATCGCATTGCCCGCCAGCATCGAAGCACCCCACATGGCCACGTCGCCCCTGTTCAGGATCCCGTATGTCTTCCTGTGGGCATCCGCGCACATCTGCGGCCAGATCGCCGATTTGGCACCGCCGCCGATCATGCTGACTCTGTCCATGGCATACTCAGGATACAGCGCTTTCATCCTCTCCAGTGATATACCGAAGTCATAGGTCAGGCTTTCCATAAGAGATTTGTAGAAATGCGCCTTGGTGTGGCTCCAGTCAAAGCCCATCCACATACCGCGCAAACTGTCGTCCAGCGGCATGGCGCTGCCGGAAAGAAGCCCGATACACATCAGACCATTGCATCCGATCGGGATCTCTTTCATCTGTTCCTCGATCCCGGCAAATGCTTCTTTCAGAGGCATGCCCTCCTGCTGTACAAACGTGTCAATATACCAGTCCAGCGTAATGCCGGAACCGGTGACGAAATTTTCCACCAGGAAATCGCCGGGAACCGCGGACGGGATCACGTCATACCGCCGCTGCTCCAGATCCGGCCGCCACTCCTTCACGCAGCAGCTGACAGCACCGTAGGAACCGGCCTCAAAGATCAGGTCACCCGGATGTACAATAGCGGCACCGAGGCAGCCGGCCGGCTTGTCTCCTGCTCCGGACACCAGCGGAATGCCGGCTTTCAGTCCGATCTGTGCAGCCATCTCCGCATTCAGATGCGCACAGATCTCATTGGAATTGACGATGCGCGGCAGCAGATCCTGATCCAGTCCCACCGCGCTGCAGATCTTATCTGACCAGATGCCGTTCTGGACATCCGCCAGACCTGTCCACTGTGTGTAGGTGCGGTCCATGACCGCTTCTTCGACCGGTATATCTCCCAGCTTGCCGATCACATACCCGCTGATCATCAGATACTTGCGGATCTTTGCGCTCTCCTCCGGAAATTCCTCCCGGAACCATTCCATTTTCGGCGCCATCTGAGGAAAATTCGTTCCGCCCGTGATGAAGAAATCATCTTTCAGCTCCTTCATCTGCTTTTCGGCATAGGGCATATATCTGCTGTCCAGCGAACACGACCACGTCGTGATATCATTCCAATCCTTATCTACTCCCATAAATCCGGACATCTGCCCCGTAAAGGAGATCGCTCCGATATCTCCGGCTCTGTCCCCGACCGCATCGACGACCTTCTTCAGGCAGGCCAGCACGGAGGCAAACAGT
>CACZSZ010000144.1 GCA_902783945.1 uncultured Lachnospiraceae bacterium | reverse complement strand
TGATGCCTGCGGATCTGATGGTCTGGCTGCTGCGGACGGTCTGTCCGAAAAAAAACATTGGAAAAACATGCTGGATCGCCAGTGAACGCAATGATCCTGTCAGAAGAAAAAGATACATACAGTACCTTTTAAAACAGGCTTACCGGAAAACGGATCTGTTGATCTGCCAGACAGAGAGGGTACAGGCTTTTTATGCAGATTGCGGACGAAGCTGTGTTCTGCCGAATGTGATAGACGGGATGATCATGCCGGAGCCCGGCGAAGAGATACGGTGCGGCGAGAAGGGAGATATGCTGGAATTTGTTTCTGCCGGAAGATTTGTACCGCAGAAGAATTTCGGGCTGCTGATCAGGGCTTTTGCAGAGGCATGCAGGCAGACAGATTTCAAAATACATCTCACGATCTACGGAGATGGACAAGAGAGAGAACAGATCCTGAAAGCGGTCCGGCAGACAGGTATGGACGGACAGATCAGTCTTCCGGGAGCGGAGAATAACTTGTTTGAAAAACTGTCTTCAGCAGCCGGTTATATTGTTTCTTCCGATTATGAGGGAATTTCCAATGCTCTCCTTGAGGCGGTTTTGATGGGGCTTCCTGTCATATCCACAGATTGGGGGACGGAAGGAGCAAGAAAAGTAATTGATGTACAATCCGGCATTCTGGTCCCTGTCGGAGATGAAAAAGCAATGACGGAGGCCATTGTAACGCTGGCAGAAAATGATGAACTTCGCAGACATATGAGAGAGCATAACCGGGAAAGAAGAAAAAAATTCGATCTGGAAAATACTACGGGAAAAAGATGGCTCGAAACGATCCGGAATGCAGTAGCAGAGCATGAGGGAAATGGAAAAAGGTATGCAGGAGTTTAATACTCATATTTCGTCCGAACACAGGCTGTTTGATCTACATATACGGGAGACGTTTCAGTATAGGGACCTGATCGGATTGCTGGTCAAAAAAAATTTTACGGCCCAGTACAAACAGACGATCCTGGGACCGCTGTGGGCGATCATCCGTCCGCTTCTGACGACAGTAGTTTTTACGATCGTTTTTGGAAATCTGGCAAAACTGACGACGGCGGATGTCGCCGGGGATTACATGATCCCCGCGTTTCTGTTTTATATGAGCGGCAATATCTGCTGGGGTTATTTTACATCGACACTGCAGTCGACATCCAACACTTTCCTGGCAAACCGTGCCACAATGGGAAAGGTTTACTATCCCCGGCTCGTCGCACCGATCGCCACGGCCTTTTCGGGATTGATCTCATTTGGGATCCAGCTGGCCTTGTTTCTGGCGTTCTGGGCCTGTTTTCTGATACGAGGCGGTACGAGTATTCAGATCACGCCATGGCTTCTGATGATCCCGGTCCTGGTCCTGCAGATGATCTGTCTGGCAGTCGGACTCGGCATTATCATTTCTTCGATCACGACAAAATACCGCGATCTGGCTATGCTGGTCGGATTCGGGCTGGAGCTCTGGAGGTACGGATGTCCGATCGCATATGGCCTTCAGCTGGTGCCGGAAAAATATATGTTTCTGTATATGCTGAATCCTGTCACACCGATCCTGACAACGTTCCGGTATGCCGTATTCGGATTCGGCTATTTTGACGGCAGGTACTATGCGTTGAGCTGGATCATCAGTCTCTGTGTGTTTTTTATTGGTCTGATCATGTTCAGCCGGATCGAGCGCACATTTATGGACACGATCTGAGGAGGGATGGATATGAGACATCTGATGCTGAAGATCGAAAATGTATCCAAACAATACAGACTGGGCCAGATCGGCGGGACAACGCTGAGGGAGGAACTTCAGCGAAGAAGTGCCCGGCTGCGTCATCGGGAAGACCCTACCAGAAAAATCGGAGCGGCAGTTTATGAGTACGGAGAAACGTTCATGGCACTGGACGGGGTGTCATTTGAGGTGGAAAAAGGCGAACGGGTCGGGATCATCGGACGCAACGGAGCCGGGAAATCAACACTTCTGAAACTCATATCACGCATCACTGCTCCGACAGGCGGCGATATCTGGCTGGACGGAAGGGTCACCTCCATGCTGGAAGTCGGCACCGGTTTCAACGGAGAACTGACCGGGCGGGAAAACATCTATATGAACGGTGCGATCCTGGGAATGAAGAAAAAAGAAATCGACGCGAAGATCGAGGATATCATTGATTTTTCAGAGTGCCGGCAGTTTATTGATACGCCTGTAAAGCGGTATTCCTCGGGCATGTATGTAAAACTGGCTTTCTCCGTAGCGGCCAATCTGGACTCGGAGATCATGATCATGGATGAAGTGCTGGCGGTCGGAGATATGGCATTTCAGAAGAAGTGCCTGGATAAAATGAATGATGTATCCCGCGCCGATGGCCGGACCATTCTGTATGTCAGCCACAACATGAATACGATCCGGCAGCTGTGCGACCGCTGTATCGTTCTTGAAAAAGGAAAGATGATTTTTGACGGCGATGTAGAGACAGCCATCTCGCAGTATCTTGGTATACGGGCCAGTACGGATAACTTTATCGATCTGCGGGAAATGGAGCGGACGCGGGAGTTCCGGCAGCGCCCCGCGAGCATGACAGAGCTGGAATGTCTGGGAGTTGACACCAATGTGTTTCCGGCAGGAGTAAAACTGGATATGCGGCTGGGATGCACGGCAGAAAAGCTGCTGGAAAATGTCCAGCTGCGTGTCATCATCAAAGATCTGGAAGGGAAAGCTGTTACGATGCAGACTTCTGACAGGGGCGTCTGTCTCAAACCGGATGAGGAGACGGATCTGTTTTTTACTCTGGATATTTCCAGACTGGCTCCGGGAAGATATACGATGCTTCCGATTTTGTATCAGGTAGATGCATTTGGTGTCGATGTACGGCTGGACGGGATCAATGAGGTCTATTGTTTTGAAATCACACAGCCCGGAGGATTCAATCACAACATGGAGTGGACGCACCGGAGATGGGGTTATTACTTTAATGATCCGATGGAACTCAGGATGGAAAAATATGCCGGGCATAAAGAGGATGATCTCCGGTGAAAACAGGAAGGAAAAGACGCAGAAAAAAGCAGATTGAACACCGGATGGAAAAGCTCGGCCGTGGTCTTGCCGTTATGCGGACAGACAGGGGGATCTTTCTCTCCTGGAGAATGTACGGCACAGAAGATCCTGTTTTCGGTACGGCGGAAGAATATCCTGTATACTATGTGATCCGTGACGGCATGTCCATTGCAGAATTAAAGGGAAAGACATGTTTTACGGATCCGGACGGAACCATGGATTCGAACTATGAGATCCTTTCTTCCAACGGGGACAGAAGCGGAGAGAAAAGAGCATTTGGCAGCGGGGCGAACTATTTTGATATTCCGCTTCAACGGCCGGCGGACAGTCCGTACGGGCCGTATATGATCAACGATGTCAGCTGCGGTGATCTGGACGGAGACGGTATCTATGAACTGGTAGTGAAATGGGACAGCGGCGGTCTGGATAACGTGTTCCCTGGGGCTACCGGAGAGGTGCTGCTGGATGCATACCGGCTCGACGGAACCCGGCTTTGGGCGCAGCCGATCAATCTGGGAGTGAATATCCGGGCCGGTGCTCATTATACACAGTTCCTGGTCTGTGATCTGGATCAGGACGGGAAGAGTGAACTTATCATGAAAACGGCGCCGGGATCCCGGGACGGAAGCGGAGAATACGTCAGCCGGGCAAGCCGGGTTCCATCGATCAGGAACGTGGACGACACAGAAGATTTTCGCAATCCGGAAGGCCATGTGCTGGACGGGGATGAGTTCCTGACCGTTTTCCGCGGTGAGGACGGATCGGCCGCGGACACGATCTTTTATCCCAATCAGAGGATCGACGTTTCTGTCTGGGGCGATGACAGGGGCAACCGGTCAGAACGATACACGGCGGCTGTTGCCTGGCTGGATGGGAAACGGCCGTATGCTTTTTTCGCGAGAGGGTATTACCTGGGAAAAAAAGAGTGGTATCATGCGCGGCAGTGTGCCTGTGCCGTGACATTTGACGGACGGCAGTTGCAATGCAGACACAGCCTGGATACGTTTGATGAAAGAGCATACAGGAATCCGGAAACATCTGCTTCCTTTACTCCGGACGGCAGATATAAAGGAGTGAGAGGATACCGGACTGAAAACGAGTGGTATATCGGAGAAGGGAATCATAACTGTATTGCCGCGGATGTGGACGGAGACGGCAGGGATGAGGTGCTGACAGGACCTCTGTGTTACGAACTGGACGGAAGGGGACGGCTCCGCGTCAAATGGTGCAGCTTTCTCGGGCACGGGGATGCTATGCATATCGGTGCGTATGATCCGGATCATACGGGATATCTTCTGTTCACTGTTCATGAAACCGGCGGCGTACATCCGATAACACGGGAGCAGCTGGATTACGGGATGTCCGTTCTGGATGCGGAGAACGGTAAGATCCTGTTTCACTGCGGCGCGCCGGACGATACCGGCCGCGGCATGATGGCCGATGTCGGTGCAGGCGGAAAGTTTCAGATCTGGGGAGTTTCCGAGTGCGGCGAGAAAAAAATCAAGATACCGGTAACGCCCCGGAAGTACACGGGAAACGGGTTTGAAGAGACGGAGATCCCCGGAGCATCCGCAAATTTCCGGATCTTCTGGGACGGGGATTTATTCGATGAGCTCCTGGACGGAGAGGATGGCGGACCGCTTAAGATCACTTCCTGGGACGGAGAGCAGATGAAAGAAATTTTTCGCACAGGAGGATGTGTGTCTATCAACGGTACAAAAGCCAATCCCTGTCTGCAGGCGGATCTTTTCGGTGACTGGCGGGAAGAACTGGTCATGGCGAGGGAGGATAATCAGGCACTGCGCGTATTTGTTTCTGATATTCCCACGGAATATGCCATAATGACCCTGATGCATGACCCGGTATACCGGGCGGGGGTCGCCTCGGAACAGACGGCTTACAACCAGCCGCCGCACATCGGGTTTTATCTGGGAGAGGAGTGTTTCCGGAAGCATGATGAGTAAATCAGGCAGGGCATATCACACTATGATCATCTATTATGATCTGCGCAAAAGAGCTATATTCCGGGAGGCTTTCCGGGACAGCGGAGTTGTGCAGAAAAACCATTTTCGCAGCAGGACAGCCATGCTGGTCATGAAAACCCGTCTGGGAAAAAGGATTCCGGATTTCCTTGTTTATTCCGGACCGAAGGCCGGCTCCAAAGAAGACACGGTCATTGTGTTTGACTCCTATACGACACCGCGGTATCTGTACTGGCTCTGCGGAAGATATCCGGATAAACGCATCATCCTCTGGTTCTGGAATCCGGTAAAAGATCCCGGGTGGCTGAAACGCATCCCTTCGGATGTTGAGGTTTGGACATATTCGCGTGCAGACAGTGCGGCATATGGGCTGAAGTATAACACGCAGTTTTTTTTCGACTGTTTTGCGGAGTATGACGGACAGCGCTGTGTCAGAAAAGACACATCCCCGCGTACTGCTGCATTTGTGGGCAGGGATAAAGGAAGAAAAGAAAAATTGCTGTCTCTTGCGCATACGCTGGAAAAAGCAGGTGTTGATGTAAAAATGGAAATCGTCCCTGAGCCGGTAAAGAAGCCGAGACCTCTGAATGAAGACTTGATTACCTATCAGGAGATCATAGAGCGTGCAAAAGAGGCAGATATCCTCCTGGATTACAATATGGACCCGGATGCGGGACTTTCCCTGCGGTCCATGGAGGCATTGTTTTACGAAAAAAAACTGATCACAAACAACCGGGAGATCCTTCTGGCAGATTTTTACGATCCGGCGAATATCTATGTACTGGACGAGGATAACAGGACGATTGAGGAATTTCTGGCATGTCCTGTCGTTCCGTCGGATCCGGCGGTGCGTGACCGGTATCTGCTCTCGAACTGGCTGAAACGGTTTGATGCAGAGGAATGATCAGGAAACATTCTTCGGAGACGGTATGAAGAGGAAAACAGAAACAGGAAATGCGACTTTCACTTTTTTCCGGCCGATGGAGATACCTCGTCTCAGGAAAAGAGTAAAATACTGGTTTTTGAACGGTATCTGCAAATGTTTTTTGCGGATTACTTCGCCTGCAGATCCTGCCGGGAAAAAATATCATATAGCCGTCTGTCAGATTTTTAAAGATGAAGCGTCCTATCTGAGGGAGTGGATCGAATATCATGTGCTGATCGGGGTTGAACATTTTTACTTATATGATAATAATTCTTCAGACGGATACGGACATGTTCTTCAGCCTTATCTGGATCGGGGTATCGTCACACTGATAAAATGGCCGAAAAACCAGGCACAGGTGGAAGCCTATGAAGACTGTATCCGTCGGTTCAGGGATGAGTCGGACTGGATCGGATTCCTGGATGTGGACGAATTTGTCGTGCCGGTGGAGGCGCATTCATTAAAAAAATTTCTGGACATGTTTTCCCGCACTCCTGCCGTATTGCTGTACTGGCGTTTTTTCGGTTCGGGAGGCAGGATCGACAGAGATCTTCACGGACTGGTGACAGAGGATTTCACAGTTGCTTCCGCTAAACTGTATACTAAAGGGAAGTGTTTTTACAATACGCATTATGATTATCTCTGGAATGATCCGAAGAACGGCAGTATGTTTCACATGCTGTGGACAAAAGTCTGCGGACATTCCGTTCCTCCGGCGGATATTTTTGGCCGATTCCTGTTTGAAAATTACTATCCGGCCACAAAAAAAGAGATTCCCGTTCAGCTGAATCACTATGCCGTAAAGTCATTCATGGAGCACAGGGAAAAGGATAAAAAAGGAGATGTGTTCTATAGCCGGCCGACACATGGGGACAGTGTCTTTTTCGGCAGAGATGAACGCTGCAGTGTTCCGGATTATCAGATCTATAAATATCTGACCAGGCTGAAGATCCGGCTGCAGGATGAAAGCCTGCAGAAACGATCCGGTGCGGAAGGAGAACAGCCATGACCGGGCGGGAGACAAATTCCGGGAGAGTGTTCCGCGAGATCCGGAAGAGAGAAAAACTGGCGCGGCGATACCGGGAAAAACAGTGGTCTGACCGGATGAAGGATGAGAAGAAAAGCAGCACAAAAGTATTCGTCAGCAGCAATATCCGTCGAGCCGGACGTGTGGCTAAGCGGCTGCGTCAAAAAGTTCTTTCTCCCAAAACTGCTCATGGTGCCGGAGATCTCGGCCTGGACAGACAGAAGGCGGCAGAAAGAAAAAAACTGTACATCCGGAAGGAACGGATCGCTGTCTACACGGCGCTTTTCGGGACGTATGATGCGGTCCGTGAACCTTTATGGCATCCGGAGAATATAGACTATTTTATTCTCACGGACCAGGCCTTCCCGGCAGACAGTCTTTGGAAGGAGTGCGGCCGGAGTCATATTCTGCCGCAGGAAATCCTCGGAAATCCGATCCTCTGCAACAGATGGTGCAAGATGCATCCCCATCTGCTGTTTCCGGAGTACGATTACAGTATCTATGTGGATGCCAATATCTGGATTTTTTCTGATCTGACACCTGTCACGGCCTGGCTGGACCGGTATCCCACGGCTATGTTCCGGCATAAAAAACGGGACTGTGTGTATGATGAGGTACAGGCATGTATCGATCTGAAAAAAGCGAATGAAAAGGATTTAAGGCAGCACGGAGAGCTTCTCCGTGCACATGGGATCCCGCTCCATTGGGGACTTCTGGAAGCAAGTGTGATTGCGAGAAAGCACGGCGATCCCCGGTGTGTTTCTCTGATGAGCAGCTGGTGGGAATCGTTTCGGAGTAATTCCAAAAGAGATCAGATCTCACTGATCGATGTGCTGTGGCAGGCAGGGATCAGTCCGCAGCAGATCGGGACTTTGGGAAGGAATCTGCAGCGATGCGACCTGTTTATACAGATGCAGCATGAGACACCCGGCGGACCGGCACAGCCGGAAACTCTGGAAGAATTGAAGGCTGTTCTGATGCACACCGGGAAAAACCGGTATCCGAAAGACAGAAAATGAGTATAAAAGATACATTGAAGAATACACGGTTCTGGGGAATTGCCCGGATACTTTACGGAAATCTGTTTAATTACTATTTATTGCATAGACCGGTTCCCGTAATCTGTCCGGAGAAGGAAACCGTTTTTGTTCTGGTATCTTCTCTGTACGGCGGAGGGGCAGAGCGGATTGCCTGCAATCTGGCGTCGGGTCTGACGGAAAACTATCATGTGGTCCTTGTGTTTTTTAATGATAAGGGTAAAACATATCCGATAGATGAAGCAGTAGAGATCATCCGGATCCCGCGGTTTGGCGGAAATGCGGAAAAGCGTGACAGGCTGCGTGCAGAGTATGTGGGCAGACTGAAGAGAGCACGGAATACGATTGCCTCTTTCTCCTTCATGTATACTATGAACCGTATCAACGTCCTTTCCAAAAATAAGGAAAAGGTGATCTGTTCGGAAAGGAATAACCCCGTAAAGCGTGAGCCGGAGCATATGCCCGCGATCCGGGAAATGTATAAGCAGGCGGACTTTGTAGTGTTTCAGTCATCTCTTGTGCGGGATCTGTTCAGTGATGAGATCCGTGCACACAGCACGATCCTTCCTAATCCGGTAGAAGTGTCCTGTCATCACAGTGCTTATACAAAACACCGCATCGTGAACATCGGCAGACTGAACCCACAGAAAAATCAGTCCATGCTGATCCGGGCGTTTGCCAGATTTTCCAGGCAGTATGCAGACTATACGCTCTCGTTTTACGGAGCCGGAGAACTGCTGCCGGATTTAAAAAAGCAGGCAGAGACTCTGGGACTGCGGGATAAAGTCCATTTTTATGGGAATGTTGAGCATGTGCACGAAGCCGTCGCAGATGCGGAAATGTTTGTGCTGTCCAGCAATTATGAAGGACTTTGCAATGCGCTCCTGGAATGCATGATGATGGGAATGGCCTGCATTTCCACAGCCTGTGAAGGCTCCGTGGATGTGATCCGTGATGGTGAAAACGGACTGTTGACGGAAGTGGGAAATGAGGAACAGCTGCTGCAGGCGATGCTGCGGCTGGCAGAGAATGCGGAATTGAGAGAACAGATCGGAAAAGCAGCCGGGAAAACAGCGGAACGGTTCCGCCGCGATGTTGTCGTTCGGCAGTGGATGGAATTGGTGGAGAAATGAACAGTAAGGAATGCAGATTTGCAGACCTGCAGTGGGAAGAAGGTTTTCTTGACCCCAGGAGAGTGGGAGTTGACAGGAAACCTGCTGACAGGATTATACAGTGCTGGAATGGAGTCCTGCATATCCGGATGCCGGCAGGTATGGGAAAGACCACGGACTGCGGGTATGATCAGATGGTTTGTTATTATACGCGTATTCCGGCACAATACGATGTGATCTTCCGGGCGGATGTCTGGGTGTATGATTTTATGAGATGCGGTATCCCGACATTTCAGGAAGGATTTGGACTTTTTTTGAGAGATGTGATGGAGAATGATCCTGAGACCGGATATCCGTACTCCAATATGGCGGCGGCAGGAGTCGGACTGGGATGTTATAATTTCTGGGGCCGGTCGGGCTGCACGGCAGAGAGCATAGAAGACATACAGAACTTCAGCCTGTACGGAAAGGACACCGGTCATGAGCCGCTGCGCGCATCAGAGGGAAAACCGATCGTGCTGCGTCTGATGATAGGAAGAACGGAAGAGGGATTGTGTGCCTCGGTCAGGGATAAGGGCGGCAGGGATCTTCTGCGTTTCGGACCGGACCGCGGCAGCAGTGGGGCTTTTCGTGATGGGATAACAGTCGGCAGGGACGGCGTCTGCCGGATCGCGGCTCCGGATGATCTTCTCTTTCAGCGGGATCCGGACTATCTGTATCTCGGATTTATGGCTGCCGGAGGCTGTGAGATGCGTGTGATCACGGGATCAGTGTCGGTGGAGCTGCAAAAACACAGGACAGAAAGGATCACAGTACAGGAAACGGAGAAAGAACGGGCTGGGATACTGTATGTTTCTCCGGAAGGAAGCTGCATCGGCGATGCTTCCAGAAGCTTTCCCTATGATCTGCAGACAGCAGTCCGCCGATGCAGAGCGGGGCAGGAGATATGTGTACTGCCCGGAAGATATATCCTGGATGACAGCGTTATGCTGGACAGCAGGCCGGGAATGTTCGAAGAGAAAGGCTGCCGGATCTTCTGTGAGCAGAAGCATGGCGCAGTCCTGGATTTTGGCGGCCGCTCCTGTTCGCTGATCGTAAGCGGGGATTACTGGGAAATTGACGGTCTTGCCGTGACCGGCGGCCAGGGCATTCAGATCTGGGGCAGCCATAACCGGATAATCAGCTGCAAAGCCTCTGAAAATCTGGAAACAGGTATTCTGATCCGGCATCCGGATAATGGATCAGACCGGGAATTATGGCCGTCATATAATGTGGTCAAAGATTGTGTATCCTTCTGCAACAGGGATCCGTCAGGACATAACGCCGACGGGTTTGCATGCAAAGTTGCGGCAGGAGAAGGAAATCAGTTTATACATTGTTTTGCCTGGCTGAATACGGATGACGGATTCGATCTGTTTTCCAAAAACCGGAAGATCGGCGCTGTTCTTCTGAAAGACTGTCTGAGCTGGATGAACGGATACCGGCTCCTGCAGGACGGGACACTGAAAGAGACGGAAGGGAACGGCAACGGATTCAAACTGGGAGGAAGCGGTCTGGGTATCGGGCATAAGGCGGAATCCTGTGAAGCTGTAGGAAACAGAGGAGCAGGTTTTACCAGCAACAGCAATCCGATGATGTACCTGCAGGGCTGTATTGCCGGAATCAATCTGAAAAGCAATATACAGTATTATTATACAGGGGCAGAAGGAAGGAAAGTACTCACAGACTGCCGGGAATATGCAGAAGATGTCTCCTGTGAGATACTGTTGGAGAGGCTGGAAAAAAGGACAGCTGGATTTCAGAATGACTGAGTACGTTTTTATGACAGAATGAGAGGACAGTAAAGATGCATAATGACAAGGCAAAGCGTGTGGGGGCTGCAGCGGGGATCATACTGCTTATCCTTGCGGCCTGTTTTACAGGACGCAGGCTTGTGAACGCCATCACACCTTCCGTGTGGACAGTCACCGAATTTGCAAGTACACAGAATACACCGATCATGTTTTATACGATCGAGGATAATAAAGGCCATTTTGTCATTGTGGACGGCGGTCTCTGGCCGGATGCCGAAATCGTCTGGGGTGAGATCCTGAAGCATAAACGGCATATAGATGCCTGGATCGTCACACATCCGCATCCGGATCACACGGGAGCTTTCAACAATCTCATGCAGTCCCCTCCGCTCGATTTTACGATCGATACGATTTATATGCCGGAGGTAAACCGGGAAGTGTACGAAGAGAAGGATCAGCCCTGGGATGATATCGGGACATATTACACTCAGCTCGAGGTGACGGAAGGACTGGACAATATTGTATACGTTCATGAAAATGATCACTATGACCTGATCGGACTGGATATGCAGGTGATCAGCAGCTGGGACGAACATGTTGATGCGCTGCCGCAGCAGCTTCCCAACGACGGGTCGATCATGTTCAAGATCAGCGGGGCGGAGCAGAGCATGCTGTTCTGCGCTGATGTGGAAGAAGTGATGGAACAGTACATTATTCCGGAACACGGGGGAGAACTCCGGGCGGATTATGTACAGTGCGGGCATCATGGCAACGATTCACTGAGCCATGAGTTCTATGATCTTGTGGGAGCATCAGCTGCCTTCATTGACGCCCCGGAGTGGGAACTGGATCCTGACTCCAAGTACACTGCGCATGAACTGCGGGAATATCTGAGAAGTAAAGGGACAGCGGTGTATACTTTCGAGACAGCTCCCAATCAGGTGGAGATACGGTGATCCGCTGTACCGGGGAACAGAGAGAACGTGTATGATACGTGGATGGATGTTTTTGGATTGAAAGAGGGCGGAGTATGCCTTATGATAGAGCAGACGGATAAGGAACATCCCTGTCACGATCAGAATAAAAACACACAGGAAGATGGGAGGAAACATGAAAAAACAGTGGCTTATCAAACTGGTCGGCACAATGGTGCTGATAGTATCTTTGCTGGCAGGCAGCAGTATGGCACTTTTGGCGGCGGAAGAGTCCGAAGCTGCTCAGACGGAAACCGCGGATTCCCAGGCGGAACTGCCGGAGTCTTTTGTGATCTATATCTCCGGTATAGATATATTCGGTGATGTGTCAACTCAGAGCCGCAGTGACGTCAACCTGCTGATGGCGGTCAACCGGAATACAGGAAAGATCCTGCTTTTGAACACACCGCGCGATTACTATGTGGAGCTGCCGATCAGTGAGGGTCAGCGCGATAAGCTGACACATGCCGGTATCTATGGCGTGGAGGTGTCGAAAGGAGCCATGGAAATGCTGTATGGCGTTCCGGCGGATTATTATGCAAGACTGAACTTTTCGAGCTTTGAGACGATCATCGATGCGCTGGGCGGCATTGAAGTGTATTCGGAATATGATTTTGTGGCTGACGGCCACACCTACGTACAGGGCATGAATTTCCTGAACGGTGCCGAAGCGCTTGCCTTTGTCCGTGAGAGAAAATCTTTTGCCGAAGGTGATATCCAGCGCGGCAAGGATCAGATGGAAATGCTGAAGGCTCTGATCACACGCCTTGGGACATTTGACGGCCTTAACAGCTTTGCACAGGTTTACGACGAGGTTGCTTCAGTCGTGGAAACGAATCTTTCAAAGGAACAGCTGATGGCGATCGCTTCGGAGCAGATCCTGAACGGACGCAGCTGGGAGGTTGAGACATATTATGTGACAGGAACAGACGGCAGTGAAGTGACATATTCCATACCCGGCGCGGCGGCATACGTTATGATCCCGAATGAGGAAGAAGTCGCGGAAGGAACACAGAAGCTGCTGGCGGTGCTGGAGTAATGGCGAAGAAAGAAGCAAAGACGAACGCCATGCGCATCCTGGAACGGATGAAGATCCCGTTCACGCATCAGGAATATGACTGTGATGAGTTTACAGACGGCAGTGATGTGGCAGCGAAGCTGGGGCTGGATCATGACCGGGTTTTTAAGACCCTGGTCACAGTCGGAAATGACAAACGGTACTATGTATTTGTCATTCCGGTGGACGAGGAACTGGATCTGAAAAAGTGTGCGAGGTCTGTCGGGGCGAAATCGGTGCAGATGATCCATATGAAGGAACTGTTTCCCCTTACGGGGTATGTGCGCGGCGGCTGCACGGCGATCGGCATGAAGAAGCAGTTTCCCACGCGTATTCACAACAGCGCGGCGGAGCTGGACGGGATCTATGTCAGTGCCGGCCGGATCGGCTGCCAGATCTATCTGTCCCCGGACGATTTCTGCAGAGCGGCGGATGCGGAATACGCAGAACTGATCAGAGATTGACGTTTTTCTTGTGTCACTTTTATAAAAGGCATCTGGCGCGGCGGGAAAGAAAAAAGAAACAGAAAACTGCACAGGAACAGTAGGAGCAGGAAAAGGAGCTTCACAAATTCTCTGTTCACGCCGGAAGCGCCGAGACATGACGCGACGTGTTCTGTGCAGTTTTCTGTTTCTTTATTTATGCTGAGGATTCTTCTTGTAATAATCTTCCAGTGCTGCCTGGATGGCTTCTTCTGCCAGAACAGAACAGTGCATTTTGTAATCGGGCAGGCCGTCAAGTGCCTCGGCAACAGCCTTGTTTGTCAGCTTCATGGCTTCTTCCACCGGCTTTCCCTTGATCAGCTCAGTGGCCATGGAACTGGATGCGATCGCGCTGCCGCAGCCGAAAGTCTCGAATTTGACATCGGTGATCACATCGTCGTCTATCTTCAAATACATTTTCATGATATCGCCGCATTTGGCGTTGCCGACTTCTCCGACGCCGTCTGCGTTTTCAATCACGCCTACGTTGCGCGGATTGCGGAAATGATCCATCACTTTTTCGCTGTATAATGCCATGGGGGTTCCTCCTTATAAAATATGCGGTGTCTTACCGGATTCCAGGTCGCGCCATACCGGGGAGAAACCCCTCAGGTAGGTGACGACGTCTTTTATGTTTTCAATCATATAATCCACTTCTTCTTCGGTGATATCTTCGCCAATTGTCAGGCGGAGCGATCCGTGTGCCACGTCGTGGACTCTTCCAATGGCCAGCAGGACGTGGCTCGGATCCAGTGATCCGGATGTGCAGGCGCTTCCGGAAGAGGCGCTGATGCCTCTGTCATCCAGCAGCAGAAGAAGAGATTCTCCTTCAATTCCTTCAAAACAGAAGTTCACATTGCCGGGAAGCCGCTGCTGTGCATCGCCGTTCAGTGCGGAATGCGGAATTGCCGAAAGCCCTCGGATCAGGCGGTCGCGCAGTTCTTTCTGATGGGCGGCATCCCTGTCCATATTGGCAGCGGACTCCTTCAGAGCTGCGGCCATGGCCATGATGCCCGGAACGTTTTCCGTGCCGCCGCGTTTGCCGCGCTCCTGAGCACCGCCTTCGATCAGGTTGGTCAGCAGGACGCCCTTTCTTGCATACAGGAAACCGACACCTTTCGGACCGTGGAATTTATGGGCGGAAGCGGAAAGCATGTCTATGTTTTCTTCCTTTACATCGATAGGCAGATGTCCGACAGCCTGCACGGCATCCGTATGGAAGATCACATTGTGTGCACGGCAGATGGCACCGATCTCTCTGACCGGCTGAATAGTGCCGATCTCGTTATTGGCATACATGACTGTCACCAGGCAGGTATCCTCTCGGATAGCAGCCTCTACCTCGGAAGGAATGACGATCCCGTCTTCATGTACGGGAAGAAGTGTGACCTCAAATCCCTGTTTTTCCAGCCGTTTCAGCGAATGAAGAATGGCATGGTGTTCAAAGGCGGTCGATATAATGTGCATTTTTCCGTTTTTGCGGCCAATCTCTGCGGCGGAGAGCAGAGCCTGGTTGTCAGCCTCGCTGCCGCCGGAAGTAAACAGGATCTCGCGCGGATCGGCATTGATCACAGCCGCGACATCTGCGCGCGCCTGCTCCAGTGCTTCTTTTGCTTCCTGTCCGATCGTATAGAGGCTGGACGGATTGCCGTACTGGTTTTCCATATAATAGAGCATGGTCCGGACAGAGGCTTCGCTCATTTTTGTTGTGGCTGCGTTATCGGCATAGATTTTCATACTGGTATTCATATTGATCGTCTGCTCCTGGTTTTTCTGTGTTGATTGATTATTTAGCATTGAATCTTGCTTTGTATTGTTTTTCCTGTATCGACATTATAATTCTAATTACCTACTATGTCAATGGGTAAAAAAGCTTGCGCTGAATGATAACACTGGGATATAATAAAACAGTAGTTCAGACCGGAAAAATCCGGCAGATTGCAGATAAAAGAGATTTGGAGAAGAATATGATTTCGACCAGAGGGCGCTATGCACTGCGTGTTATGATGGATCTTGCAGAACAGGATGGAGAAGGAAAGCAGCGCACTCCGCTGAAAGATATTGCGGAACGGCAGGGAATTTCCAAGAAGTATCTTGAGATTCTCGTCAAAGAACTGGTGAACGCCGGTCTGATCACGGGAGTGAGCGGGAAAGGCGGCGGATACAGGCTGTGCCGGAAAGCGGATGAGTATAGTGTGGGAGAAATCCTGGAACTGATGGAGGGATCCCTGGCTTCCGTGGCCTGTCTGGCAGGAGATACGATCGGATGTGAACAGGCAGCCGGCTGCCGTACACTGCCGATGTGGGAAGAGTTTGACAGGCTGACGCATGACTTCTTTTACGGAAAAAAATTAAGTGATCTCATAGGATAAGAAACGGAAAAAGAATGCAGTTATCATGGAAACGGATACTGATCTGCGTAATTCCGCTGCTGATCATGATATTCATTTTTGTTCAGTCAGCATTACCGGCCGATCTTTCCAGCGAAGAGAGCGGCTTTTTTGTGGACTTTATCTGCAGGAGGCTGAAGGCGGATCCGGAAATCGTCACATTTGTTGTGCGGAAAGCGGCACATATGTCGGAATATTTTGCTCTCGGCATGAGTCTTGCGGCCGCCTTTTTTACCGGTGTGACGGGAAAAGAAAAGGCACGTGTAAAAACTGTCTTTCCGGCAGGGATCATCGGCATGGTATACGCTGTGAGCGATGAGATCCACCAGCGCTTTGTGCCGGGCAGAAGCGGTGAATTGCGTGATGTTTTGATCGACAGCGTCGGAGTGATCTGCGGACTGGCCTTCATGTGGTTTATTCTTGAGAGAAGAAGATTGAAAGTTTTGCAGCAGGGATCAGGTCAGCAGAGACAGAAAAACTGAATCGAAGAGCAGATCAGGGAATAGAAAAAGTAAAATTACCAAGCAGCAGTACAAAGCAGCAGGCGGAGGTGTGGATGTGTGTACATGTCTGATCGCAGGAAAAAAAGCAGCGGTATCCGGCAATGTCATATTGGCGGCCAACGACGACTGGGAGGGATGCCCGGGGATCCTGACGCATGTAGCGGGAGCGGTGCATGAAGAAGATGAAATGCTTGTCCTGACAGGCGGGCAGCAGATCCCGCAGAGCAGGGAAACCTGCGGGTATGTGTATACAGCATGTAAATATACAGTCGGAACGCTGGACCGCGCCTGGGCAGGTGGTATGAATGACCGTGGGGTCGCTGTAGCCGGAACCGGCGTCGATGCCTACCGGCCTGTTCCGTGGAAAAACGAGGGGTATCTGCTGGAACCGGATGACATTCCATTGCTTGTCCTTCAGCGGGGCATGACAGCGCGGCAGGCTGTGCGGCTGATCGGTGATCTGATCAATATGTATGGGCTGAGGCCTTCTTACGTGGAGGGTGCTGCCGGATCCAGCGCAGCAACTTTCTCTATAGCGGACAGAGAAGAAGGATGGGTACTGGAAGTATATCCGGGGCGGTGCTGGGCTGCTGTACGGGTCCCGGATGACTGTGTTTCGGTCCGGGTGAATGCGTTCGGAACACATGATGCGGATCTGACTGACACAGACAATACC
>CACZSZ010000143.1 GCA_902783945.1 uncultured Lachnospiraceae bacterium | reverse complement strand
CAAGATCATTGTCGATACCTACGGTGGTGTCGGCCGTCACGGCGGCGGCGCATTTTCCGGAAAGGACTGCACAAAGGTTGACCGTTCCGCAGCATATGCAGCACGCTATGTGGCCAAGAATCTGGTTGCGGCCGGTCTGGCAGACCGCTGTGAGATCCAGCTTTCCTATGCGATCGGCGTTGCGCAGCCCACTTCGATCAATGTAAATACTTTCGGAACAGGCAGGCTTTCCGATGATGAACTGGTGACGATCGTCCGCGAAAACTTTGACCTGCGTCCGGCGGGTATTATCCAGATGCTGGATCTGCGCCGCCCGATCTACAAGCAGACTTCCGCATACGGCCATTTCGGCCGCAGCGACCTGGATCTGCCGTGGGAAAAGACGGACAAGGCAGAGGCGCTTAAGAAATACGCATAAAGCAGAACTATGTAATGAGGGCGCGGATATCTCCGAAAAAGATATCCGCGTCTTTTTCTATTTGAAGTGTAGGCAGAATCCGGATAGTTTTGTATAATAAAAGAGCAGCATATGCGGAAGGAAGGTATCCGATGTGCAAACTGAAACTCTGCCGGACAGACGGCAGACAATAGAATTCCAAAAAGGAGGATCAAAAATGTTTGGAAAAAAAATACTGGCAATTGGTCTGATCGGTATGCTGACACTTGGCATGGGAGCCCTGAGTGTTTCAGCTGATGAGGCAGCGGCAGCGGAAGAAGACGGAATCGTCGGTGTTTACAAAATGGACGAGAGCTACTTTGACAAAACGGAAGCGAGCGAGGAAGAAATCGAGATGATGAAATCCGTCGGCGGTATGATGCGTCTTGTTATCAACGAAGACGGCACCGGTTCGATGGAGATCCTGGGAGAAAAAACAGAGCTGGAGTGGAATGAAAAAGAGATCATAGTGGATGGTGAAGGAGCGCCGTATACTTTTGAGGACGGTGTTCTTACCATGGGTGAAGGCGAAAATGTCATGGCATTCAAGAAAATGACAGCTGAGGAGCTGGAAAATGATGCGACTGGACCGCTGACACCCGGCGATTATGATCCGGACACCCGTGCCGGTTATTATAAGCTGGCTACATTGGAACAGGATGGAGAAGTTACGGATGCGTCAGTTCTGGCAATGGTCGGCATGGAAGTGTATCTGGTCCTGAATGAGGACAACACAGGAATGCTGTCCCTGTTTGGTGTGCCGATGGAACTGACCTGGGATGACGATGTCATGACCATGGACGGTGAAGATGCTGAATACATCTACGATGCCGGAACGATCACAATGGAATCCGAGGGATCGGTTCTGTCCTTTGTGTATGCGGGAACTCCGGATGAGGCACCGGAACCGGAAGAAGAGGCAGCTGAATAACAGAGCAGAAGGAAACAGATGGAATGACGCAAATATCCGGAAAAACCGCCTGTATCGTCGGCGCGGGAGAATTTACGGACCGGGGAATATACGATCCGTTTGATCTGATCATAGCCGCGGACGGGGGCCTTTCGGCCCTGAGTAATATCGGCATACAGCCGGACATGATCATCGGGGATTTTGATTCTCTGGGATATACACCGGAATATACAAAAGTTTGCAAACATGCAGATCCGCGGGCAGGCAGGCGCCTGCCTGCGGATGTTTCCCGGCCGGAAGTTTTCATACTTCCGGTCGAAAAAGACGATACGGACATGGCCGCTGCCTGCAGCGCCGCTTGGGAGCGGGGCTGCAGAAGCTTCCGGATCTACGGAGGTTCCGGCGACCGGCCGGATCATTTTCTGGCCAATCTGCAGCTTGCTGCGGCGTACAGCCGGCAGGGCGGAGATGTGCGTCTGGTTACACCGGCATACACAGTGTATGTTGTCACAGACGGTACATTACGGCTGGAGTCCGTACCGGGAGTCCTGCTTTCGGTTTTCTGTCATTCCGACCGGGCAGAAGGCGTGACGATCGAAGGAGACGTAAAATATATACTCAAAGAGGCAGAACTGAAGAATACACGGGCTCTGGGAGTCAGCAACCTGATGACAGGGAAAAATGCGCGGATCACTGTCCGGCGCGGAACCCTGCTGGTCTTTTTATATGAAGACATTTCGAATGAATGAAAAAAGAGAGCAGAAAGACTGCTTTTTAACGAATAGATAGTGCAGAGGGAACTGTGCAAATGAACAATAAAGCAGGAATGGATTTGAAAAAGCGGATCTGGATCGCCTTTGTTCTGACGATTCTTATTTCCGTGGTTTTTTTTGCGGTCCTGTATGCAGTTCTGCTGCGGTTTACTGTGCGGACGATCGGGAAAGAATACGACATCAACAATCCAAGTTACGAAAACTTGTATAACAATACACTGCTTGTTTCACGGAAGATGGATGAAGAGAGTCTTGAGATCCTGGCTATCGTGCGGAATAATCCGGAAAAGCTGGATGATAAAGATTTTCTGGCTGCAACAAATAAGAAGATGCAGGAGAATGTCTCTTTTCTGGTCGTGACGCGGAGCGGAGAAGTTTATTTCAACGGAAGCGATGCGCTTCCGTACCGCTATCTGAAAGAACTGCTGGATCTGGAGAAAGCCAGAGCGCTGCAGGATCTTTCCGAAACGGACCCGGAAGGAGCTGTATCGGATCACACAGAGAGCGGCAGCGGTGCAGAAGCAAAACTGTCAGGGAACAGTGAAGAAATTTACAGCGGACAGACAATAAACGGATCACTGTATCGGCAGATCCGGATCCGGTATCCGGACAGTGCAGAAGGAAGTGTGTTTCTGGTCAGTACACTGGACCGCGTGGCACCGGCTATCCGCTGGTGGCTTATAGAGACGATCCTTCTGATCCTGATCGTGCTGGCCATAGTCAGTCTGCTGATGGGAAGCTGGATCTACCGGGGAGTGGAAAAACCGATACGTGAACTGAAAACGGCCACCCAGAACATACGTGACGGCAATCTGGATTTCAGTGTAAAGAACAGTGGGATCGAAGAACTGGACGATCTCTGCCAGGATTTTGAGGAGATGCGCATTCGGCTGAAGGAGTCCGCCGAGAGCAAGATCGAGACCGACAAACAGAGCAGGGAACTGATCTCCAACATCACACATGATCTTAAAACGCCGATCACGACGATCCAGGGATACGTAGAAGGAATTCTTGACGGTGTGGCGGACACACCGGAGAAGATGGAACATTATCTTTTTACCATCCGCAATAAGGTCCGGGACATCGATCAGCTGATCAATGAGCTGACGGTGTATTCCAAGATCACCACGGACCGTATTCCATATAATTATACCAGACTGCAGGTCTCGGAATACTTTGCCGACTGTGTGGAAGAACTTTCCATGGATCTGGAAGAACAGCACATCCGGCTTGAATACGATAATCTGATGCAGAAAGATGCCGTGATCATTGCGGATCCCGAGCAGTTGAAACGTGTCATCAACAATATTGTCGGCAACTCGGTCAAGTACGCGGATCCGGAAAAGGAAGAGACCGTGATCCGGATCCGGCTGCGCGACGTCGGCGACTTTATCCAGATCGAGATCGAGGACAATGGCAGGGGCATTGCGCAGAAAGATCTGTCCCGTGTGTTCGACCGCCTGTACAGAGGCGATGCATCCCGCGGATCACAGGGCGGCAGCGGGATCGGACTTTCGATCGTCAAAAAGATCATCGAAGATCATGAAGGTAAAGTCTGGGCGACCAGCAAAGAGAAAGAAGGCACCGTAATCTATTTCGTGCTGCGGAAGTATTCATGACAGCGATGAAGAGTCGGAAAGAACGGTGCGAAAATACAGGAGGGTAATTATGAGTAAAATACTGATCATCGAAGATGAAGGTTCGATCGCGGATCTGGAGCGCGACTATCTGGAGCGCGCCGGGTACACAGTTTTAATGGAGAACAACGGGGAGACAGGTCTCGCGGCGGCATTGCGGGAAGACTGCGATCTGGTCGTGCTGGATCTGATGCTTCCGGGAATGGACGGATTTGAAGTCTGTAAAAAGATCCGGGAAGAAAAGAATATTCCGATCCTCATTGTATCGGCCCGGAAAGAGGACATCGACAAGATCCGCGGCCTGGATCTGGGCGCTGACGATTACATGACCAAACCCTTCTCGCCGAGCGAACTGGTTGCACGTGTCAAGGCACATCTGGCCCGTTATGAACGCCTGGTGGGTTCCGGCCGCACCGTGGAAGAAAATGAGATCGTGGAAGTCCGCGGCATCAGGATCGACAAGACCGCGCGCCGTGTCTGGGTCAATGGCGAAGAAAAGAGCTTCACCAACAAGGAATTCGACCTGCTGACGTTTCTGGCAGAGCACCCGAATCACGTATATACAAAGGCAGAGTTGTTCCATGAGATCTGGAAGATGGAATCTGTCGGCGATATTGCCACCGTCACCGTCCATATCAAGAAGATCCGCGAGAAGATCGAGTACAACACCTCCAATCCTCAGTATATTGAGACGATCTGGGGCGTTGGCTACCGGTTTAAGATCTGACCGATTCCCGCGGATAAGAAATGTGCAGCATGTATATGCAGTCCTGTCGTCGGGCAACTGGCCGCAGGACTTTTTGTTATAGTAAGGGAAATCTTTCAGGCCTGCGATACAGATAATAAGAGGTATGGCTGTGAATATTACATACAGAAAGCTGGCGGAAGAAGATCTGGATACCTTTATCCGTATGAGGATAGACCAGCTCAGGGAAGAAGGAGCTGCCGGAAATATTGATCTTTCTCCCGCGTTGAGGGATTATTACGAACGGCATATGGCGGACGGAACGTTTGTTTCCTGGCTGGCTTTGGACGGAGATAAAATTGTCGGCACAAGCGGCATGTCTTTTGTAGAAAAACCGCCGTACTTTGGCTGTCCGAGCGGTAAGATCGGACTGCTTTCGAGTATGTTTACGGATCCGTCTTACCGCTGCAGGGGAATCGCCAGGGAACTTCTGTCCAGAGTGGTAGAGGAGGCACGATACTATGGCTGCGGTACCGTTCAGATCACGGCTTCCGATATGGGGGTGCTTCTGTATACGGATTACGGCTTTGTAAAGAACGGAAACTTTATGCAGTATAAGCTGTAGGGTAACGCTGAGAAAAGAGGATGCGCAAATGAAAATAGAACATATAGCCATGTACGTGAAAGACCTTGAAGCGGCGCGGAACTTTTTTGTGAAGTATCTGGGCGGACATTCCAATGACGGATATCATAACAGGATCACGGGATTCCGTTCCTACTTTATAAGCTTTGATGACGGTGCCCGCCTGGAGATCATGACAAGACCGGAATTGACGGATCAGGAAAAGGCGTTGACTGGAACGGGTTATGCGCATATTGCATTTTCAGTCGGAAGCAGGGAAAAGGTGGATGAACTGACGGACCGGCTCAGGAAAGCCGGATTTGAGGTGGTGAGCGGTCCGCGCGTCACAGGGGACGGGTATTATGAGTCCTGTGTTGTTGTGATCGAAGGAAATCAGATTGAGATAACCGAATGATGGGATGCAACAAAAAATGACACGGACAGCGCGAAAATGTCAGGTTTTGTTGGTGGACGCATGTGTGT
>CACZSZ010000142.1 GCA_902783945.1 uncultured Lachnospiraceae bacterium | reverse complement strand
GGCTGCTGCACAAAGGAATTTTTGCTGTTCAGCTTGGAGACGGCGATTTGGATCACTTCTTTATCCACAATGTGATATTTTTCAAATACGTGATCGATAGTGGCGGCCACTTCAAAGTCCAGAGTGTAGATCACCACGTTAATGTGCGGATTGATCCGGGTGAGATAGGCAAGTTCCTGTTCCATGCTGGCTGAAGCGACCATAAAGACGAGGGAAGGAACAGGGCAGCCGTTCATGGCTTTTTCATCGACGTGGTCGACGATCATAACATTACTGAGTCCGAAGTGTTCCACATTTTCTTCCATGGTACTGCGGTCGTCCCCGTTGTATTCGACGGCAATGACCGTACCTTCCGTGGCGATCAGGGCAGCTTCCACAGCGATGCTCTCACCGCTGATCACGCAGATCTCGTCCTGTCTCTCCACCTGCATTTTATTCAGGATCACGGCACGGATCTCACTGCCGACGTAGCGCACCGAGCCGCGGCGGAAGTTTTCGTTGTCCATACCGATCTTGTAGGTGTTCCGGGCGCTGCGGTTAAAGATCAGCATGCCGGCCGATGCATTGATGCCGCGGTTGATCATGTCTTTCAGTTTGTTGTTCTTGATCTCACCTGTGGGTTCGGAACCCTCGTTATACCACACATCGCAGTCGCCCAGTCCGGCGTTCCACATGCGGTAAAAAATGTCGGGATCCCCGGCCTGCGTAAAGACGAGAGTGACCTTGTGTGACTCTACAGTCGGGATCACGTTTTTATTTTTTTTGGTGATGTCCAGCATTTTGACTCTTTCCAGATCGACCGGGGTATTCTTTGCATAATACTGCAGCCAGGAAAGGATTTTTTCATTGGTAAACAGTTCATTCATGGCAGGTACTCCTCTGTAATACAGGAATGATTTATATAGCTTTACTGTATCATTTTTCGGGTATCCCGTCCAGAAACCGGAGCATTTTTATTTGCAAAATGATGGCTGGCGTGTGCTGCTGACACTCGTGAAATAACGGCATGTTGCGGAAATGAAAGATGAATAATATTCATTTGTATTGTGAATGAAATTGTTTACATTTTGGACCAGACGCGTATAATGGACATGTTGAGTTTTTTGTTGAAGTTTCTTCATGAAAGAAATGAAAGGAAGAGAACATGCAGGGTACCTTGGAACTTCGCTGGCACGGACGCGGCGGACAGGGAGCTAAAACAGCTGCTCTGCTGCTGGCGGATGTAGCATTCAAAACAGGACAGTACGTACAGGGATTTCCGGAATACGGGCCGGAGCGTATGGGCGCTCCGATCACGGCTTTCAACCGGATCAGCCCGGAGCCGATCCGTGTACATTCCAATATATACCGGCCGGATTACGTGATCGTCGTGGACGAGACACTGCTGCACACGGTCCATGTCACGGAAGGACTGAAGGAGGAGGGCGCGATCATCATCAACACTCCAAAGACCGAAGAAGAGATCCGTCCGCTTCTGCGGGGATACAAGGGTCGTGTCGTGACGATAGATGCCAGAGCGATCTCCGAGCGCACGCTTGGTAAAAATTTTCCCAATACTCCGATGCTGGCAGCAGCTGTTGCCGTCTGCAGAGTAATGGATAAGCAGGCGTTCATTGATGATATGGAAGCTTCGTTCCGGCATAAATTTGCCAAAAAGCCGGAAGTGATCGAGGGCAATATGCTGGCACTGCAGCAGGCTTTTGAGGCTGTGGAATAATGCACAGGTGCGGCAGAATAATCATGCGGCGGATTTCAATAGCGGGAGGAAACTATGCGTACCGATATCGATAAGATCAATGAACAGTCTCCGTATACGGATCTGACAGAGGGGCTGCAGCTGTTTGCAGGCGGGACCTCCCGGAAGTTCCTGACGGGTGAATGGCGTACGGATACACCGGTGTGGCATTTTGATAAGTGTAAACAGTGCCTTCTGTGCACACCGACGTGTCCGGATGTATGTATTCCGGTAGTAGACGGGAAACGGAAGGGGTTTGATTATGATCACTGCAAGGGCTGCGGTATCTGCGCCAAAGTCTGCCCGTTCGGGGCGATCGAAATGAAAGAGGGGGTGAATCCATGAGTACTGGAAAAAGCAGACGGGAGCGCATGTCCGGAAACGAGGCCGTTGCCTATGCGATCCGGCAGGTCGATCCGGATGTCATGCCGGCATTTCCGATCACACCTTCTACGGAGATCCCGCAGATGGTCTCCTCGTATATTGCAAACGGAGAGGTAAGCACGGAATTTATTCCGGTGGAGAGTGAGCACTCGGCAATGTCGGCTGCGATCGGTTCGGAGGCGGCCGGCGCACGCACGATGACAGCTACTTCTTCCGCCGGTCTGGCGCTGATGTGGGAAGAACTGCTGCTGGCGGCTTCCAACCGGCTGCCGATCGTGCTGACCCTTGTCAACCGCACACTATCCGGCCCGATCAATATCAACTGTGATCACTCTGACGGCATGGGCGCGCGGGACACAGGCTGGATCCAGATCTATTCCGAGAATAACCAGGAGGCCTATGACAATTACATACAGGCATTTCCGATCGCAGAGGCGGCCGGTGTGCATCTGCCGGTCATGGTGTGTCAGGACGGATTTATAACCAGTCACGCTGTTGAGAACATTGAGTTGCTGGAAGATGAAGATGTGAAGATGTTTGTCGGCGATTATGACCCGGAGGAGTTTCTGCTGAATCCGGGGAGTCCGGTATCAGTGGGGCCGTATTCCGTATCCAGTTATGCGATGGAAGCGAAAAAGCTGCAGGAAGAGGCCATGGAACATGCTCGGGAAGCCGTGCTGGCTGTGGCGGAGCGGTTTGAAGAACTGTCCGGCAGAAAATACGGTTTTTTTGAGGAATACAGAACGGATGATGCCGATTACATTATGCTGATCATGGGTTCTGCGGCAGGAACGGCCAAAGCGGCGGTGGATGAACTGCGGGAGCAGGGAAAAAAGGCAGGTGTCCTGAAACTCCGTGTCTTCCGGCCTTTTCCTGAAAAAGAACTGGCGCAGGCGCTGGCCAATTGTAAAGCGGCAGCGATCATGGACCGCTGTGAGAGTTATAACGGCAACTGCGGACCGCTCGGCATGGAAGTGCCGGCAGGTCTGTACAGAAATAAAATTCAGATCGAAACAGTCAATTATATCTATGGACTTGCAGGAAGAGATTTCACGACTGACCATGTAAAAGAGATTTTTGCGGAACTGGAAGAGATTGCCGACGGAAAACGTGAGCCGGTACAGCACAGATACATCGGGCTGAGAGGATAAAAGCATGAAAGATCACAAATTAAAAACGATGATGCAGCAGCCTGAAAGGCTGGCTCCGGGACATCGGATGTGCGCAGGCTGCGGGGCGACGATCGCGGTCCGTGCCGTGCTGCGCGCCCTCAAGGAAGAAGATCATGCCGTGATAGGCAATGCGACCGGCTGTCTGGAAGTTTCCTCGTATATGTATCCGTATTCGGCGTGGGAGGACAGTTATATCCACAATGCTTTTGAAAATGCAGGCGCTACGCTTTCCGGTGTGGAGACAGCATACAGAGCACTGAAGAAAAAGGGAAAACTGGGAGAGAAGGACACCTTCAAATTCATCACGTTCGGAGGCGACGGCGGTACATACGACATCGGATTCCAGTCTCTGTCGGGAGCTATGGAGCGCGGTCACGACATGGTATATGTCTGTTATGACAACGGTGCCTATATGAATACCGGTATCCAGCGTTCTTCAGCGACTCCCATGTACGCGGACACGACGACAACACCCGTCGGCACACAGTCAGACGGCAAAATGCAGCCGCGGAAGGATCTGGCGGCGATCCTGGCCGATCACTATGTGCCTTATGTGGCGCAGTCCACACTGACGATGGATTTCCGGGATCTGCACCGGAAGGCCGACAAAGCCATTTACACAGAAGGCGCGGCATTCCTGAATATCATGGCGCCCTGCCCCCGCGGATGGCGGTATGAGATGTCAGATATTATGAAGATCTGCAAAATGGCAGTAGAAACCTGTTACTGGCCGCTGTTCGAGGTGGATCACGGAAAGTGGAAGCTTTCCTATGAGCCGAAGCACAAGCTGCCGATTGAAGAGTTTCTGCGTCCGCAGGGCCGCTTCCGTCATCTGTTCGAGCCCGGAAACGAACATCTGCTTGAGCGTTTCCAGGCCGAAGTCGACAAGAGGTGGGAAGATCTGCTGTACCGGTGTTCAAGAGACTGAGACTTGTCTGTATTCCTGTATGGTTTTAGACAGCCAACGAACGCCTCCGTCAGAGAACATATTTCTTTCAACAGGCAGGCTGACCATTCCGACGAGCTAAGTTCTGACTTCGACTAAGATTTCTGGAAAATGGAACTAAAGAGTTCCATTTTAGAAATCAAGTCTCCGTAAGAACTGGATCTCGTCTCCATAGCCCTTAATGTATCAAGAAATATATTCTCTGCCGTC
>CACZSZ010000141.1 GCA_902783945.1 uncultured Lachnospiraceae bacterium | reverse complement strand
GGAAGCATGGAATACACCATGCTGAGAATCAACATAGCTGCGATAAAATGTCTTGATCTTTTCATACGTCTGCCTCTTTCTGTAATACTCTTTTTTCCGGGGACAGTTGGTTTCTTCCGCGGATACTCCCCTCCGCATTTGAAATCTCTATTGTATCTCATTAATTAATGGCATAATTATAGATAGTATCAATTTATTATACGTTATAGTATACAAAAAATGCAATGTCACCTATCGTTTTCGTTATCATTTTCGTAATTATTATCACTATATTTAAACGTTTTCGTAAACATTTTGCTCTGTTTTTTCCTCTTTTTCCTCATCAAACAGAAACGAGCCCTTTCGGACCCGTTTCCATATTTCTCTGAACTTTATAAATTGAACTCTTTACAAGATGACCGCCCGCGTTCTGCAGATCATTCAGCGATATCGATGTTTATACCTGTCAGTTTTACAACTGCGCCCTGAGAAGCTTCCGCGGAATCCGCGTGCGCCAGCAGCCATTTGTTGCGTGCCGTCATCAGCTTATCCTCTTCGTTTTTTGCTTCAAATTCCGGCATCTCGGTATTCGTGCCCCTCGGAAGGACAACGGCCGTACGGAATCCCTCAGCATCGACCTGACACGGAGCATAGTGAAGCGCCGTCGCGTAAACTTCTACCAGAACACCGGCAGGCGCACGGAACGCTTTTACCTTTGCGGTATCCAGCATGCCGTCCTCGATGTCGTCCATCTTCGCCAGCAGCAGTATGAAATCTCTGACGCCGATATTGATCTCGCTGTCGCGGTGGTATTCCAAACAGTTGAGTTTCGTGTTGTACCCCCAGCACATACCCAGTTCGATCGGCATGCCGCCGTATGCTCTGTCCTGAAGATCTTTGAATATCCCGCAGGCTTCCAGGCTGTCAATGCCTGCTTCGTACATCACGCCGCTTTCCGGCATGGCAATGGCTTCCATCGCTCCACACAATTCTTTTGTGTCATATCCTTCCAGAACTTTTCCGTAGGGTTTGAATTCCGGATCATAAACTGAATAAATCTGCATGTTCGTCCTCCTTTTGAGTCTCAGTCTGTTTTGATGGCGCTGTCGAACGCAACATCAGATGCCTGGAAGTTGATTTTCTTCGTCATCTCGCATGCTTCCGTGGCACCGAACACACGATTCATGCCGCTGTCTTCCCACTCGATAGAAAGCGGCCCCTGATAGTCAGCCTGGTTCAGTTCGCGGATAATCGCATCAAAGTCCACGTCACCGTGCCCCGGAGAGACGAAGTTCCAGCCCCTGCGTGTGTTTCCGAACGTGATATGTGATCCAAGAATACCGTTGCGCCCGTCAAGATTCAGTTTAACATCTTTTATGTGTACGTGGTAGATGCGATCTGCAAAATCACGCGCAAAGACCGCCGGATCCACGCCTTGCCACAGTAGATGGCTCGGGTCAAAGTTGAAGCCCAGGGTCTCACGATAGTCAAAGACTTCGAGCAGCTTCTTCGCGCTCCAGTAGTCGAACGCAATTTCCGTCGGATGTACTTCCAGTGCAAATTTTACGCCGTATTTATCGAACTCGTCAAAAATCGGTGTCCACAGATCCTTGATCTCCTGGAATCCGGCTTCCACCTGTTCCTCTGAAGTCTGCGGGAACGAATACCAGAATTTCCAGATCGGGGATCCCATAAATCCGGTGAGGACCTTGATACCCAGGTTTTTCGCAGCCTTCGGCGCGATCATCATCTGCTCAATGCCCCATTTGCGGATCGCTTCCGGGTTTCCTGCACATTCCGCCGGTGCGAACCCGTCCAGACGGGAGTCATAAAGATCACCTACACACTGACCCGGCAGATGCAGACACATCGCATAGGTCTTCAGACCATACTTATCCAGCGTCGCCAGGACTTCTTCGCAGTACGCAGGATCCTCGGCCGCTTTCTCAATATCCACATGGGCGCCGGGAGCCAGCTCCAGGCCTTCGTATCCCATCTCCGCGCCAAGTTTGCACATCTCCTCCAGACTCAGATCCGACCACTGAATGGACATAAGTGTTACTGGTCTTGCCATAGTTTTTTCCTCCTGATATGTATGGTTAAGCTTTTTTCTGATTACAAACTGTCACATCTCTACCCAGATATTTCCGTTCTTTGTTGACTCCAGACAGCAATGCACGAATTTCACGCCTTCCGCACCGTCTTCTACAGTCGGGAAATCGACCATATCCGGTGTGAAGGTTCCGGCTTTTTTGGCCTGCAGACACTCCGCAAAGGAATGATACAGATTGCCCATGGCCTCGAACCATCCTTCCGGATGTCCTGACGGCAGATGACCATATCTGGCCGCATCCGGTTCGATCCCGCCGTTTCCGCGATGCCGCTCGATCATGGTACCGTCTTTTTCTATGATCGTGATCTTCTCGCAGTCTTCCTGGAACCACTCGATCGATCCTTCTGTACCATATATGCGGACACGAAGGCTGTTATCGTGACCGATCGCAATCTGACTGGACCAGAACATGCCCGTCGCTCCGTTGTCAAACTCCACCATGACATAGTCATTGTCATCCAGAACACGGCCCGGAACGACAACATCCAGCTTTGCCAGCAGCCGTCTGATCTTCAGGCCGGTCATGGTCGCTACGGCATTTTCAATATGTGTACCGAGATCGCCCAGACAGTTTACACCGCCAGACTGCTTCGGATCTGTCCGCCACTCGCCCTGTTTGCCTCCGTTCTCACCTTCGAACGCAAGCCATCCCTGCGGGTATTCCGCCATAACAGCACGGACCTTTCCCAGCTTTCCGGCTTTGATGTATTCTCTGGCCTGTTTAGCCGTGACATGACCCATATAAGTATAGGTCACGAGGAACAGCAGGTCCTTATCTTTTGCCAGCTGTACCAGTTCCTCCGCCTCCTCGTTTGTAAGACAGAGCGGTTTGTCGCAGGAAACATGAATTCCGGCCTCCAGGAATGCTTTTGCTATGGGATGATGGCTCACATTCGGGGTGACGATCACGACAAAATCGATACCATCTTCACGGGCTGCTTCAGCTTTTGCCATTTCCTCATAGGATGCATAGCAGCGTTCCGGGTCAAGTCCGAGCTCTGCCCCTGTCTGCGCGCTCTTTTCCGGTGTTCGGGAAAAGCATCCTGCTGCCAGTTCTGCACAGCCGTCCACCGCGATCGAACGACGATGAGCGTCGCCGATAAAAGCTCCGGGGCCTCCCCCAACCATTCCATACGTCAGTTTCTTCATAGTTTTTTATCCCTTTCCTATATATTCTATTACGAAATTTCTCATTTATTAGTATCGCTTATCGTGTTATAATTAATGCGCTATCACAGGAGGAGATATCGTGGTTACGGAATATGAGATCATTTCTCACGGTCTGACCAGCTACAAGATTTTTTTCAACAATATGCTCTACCGTGCTCCCCATGTGCATAAAGACTATGAAATCTGTCTTGTTCTCTCCGGAAAAATGCAGATCAATTACCGGAACGCCTCTGTGTCCCTTGACGCAGACGACCTGTTTATCGTCAATCCGTTCCAGAGCCATGAATTTATAGCGCAGCGGCCTTCCCTGCTCCTGATCCTGCAGATCAGCTCCTCATTTTTCAGTACCTATTTCCCTCAGATCGACAATCTGGAATTTATCCAGGATAAACTCCGGGTCGGAGAAGGCCGGAATCTCATTCTGCGCAGTCTTCTGCTGGATATAGCAGATCTGCATTTCCGCCGGCCGCAGTTCCATGAATTTAAGGCCATAGCGCAGATCAATCTGCTGTTCTATCATATCCTTTCCTGTTTTCCGCATACCATCATGCCGGAAAAAGAGAAGAGCCGTTCACAGAATAAAGCAACGCAGATGCGCCGGATCATGAATTATATCGACGCGAATTATTCACAGAAACTCCTGCTCTCCGACATTGCAAATGAAGAAGGCCTGACCCTCAGTTATCTGTCCCATTTTTTCCGGGATGCCTTCGGCATCACTTTTCAGACATATCTGCTGAAAATGCGCTGTGAAAAAGCCCGCAAACTTCTTCTGTGCACCGACCTGTCACTGCTGGACATCTGTATTTCCTGCGGTTTCTCCGATATGAAATACTTCAACCGGGGTTTCCAGGAACAATACGGACATACACCGCGTGAATACAGGATGCTTTTTGAAGAAGAACAGCTGCCCTCCCAGCAGGAAGCCCTACTGACGACTCAGGATATCCTGTCAAAGAATGCCTCTCTTGCTATCCTGAGCCGCTATTATCCGGGCTCCTGCTCAGACTGATCTGCAATATAATTTCTGTACCGTTCAATCCGGATCAACGATGATCACGCCCTTGACCTTCGGTTCGGCCGATTCACGCATGAACCGGATCCCTTTTTCCGCATCTTCCAGCGAAAATTCGTGAGTAATGATTTTGGACAGATCGACCTGTCCGCTGTCGACCAGCTTGAAGACCTTATCCCAGACCAGCGGTGCCAGCCATGAAAATTTCAGTGTCTTTTCGGCCTTCAGGCAATCCAGAACCGGAACCTGCAGAAGGTCGTCCGGGCCGGCCTGCCCGAAGTACACGATCGTGGAACAGGCACCGGTCACATTGATGGCATCCTGCAGCGCCTGCATCGCGCCGGTCGCCAGGATCGCGCGCTGTGCCAGCTCACCGCCGTTCAGTTCTTTCACTCTGGCAGCTACGTTTTCCGCATAATACGAAGAAGACGTATCTGTGTTGTTGATCACATAATCCGCACCGCCTTCCAGCGCTTTTCCGAGACCGAAGTCCTTTCTGGCAACGACAATGACTTTGCCGGCTCCATACGCTTTGCACAGCTGTGTCATCATCAGACCGATGCCGCCGACGCCGTAAATGACGACGGTCTGACCCGGCTGGATATCCAGGCGGTCGACTGCGTGTGTGGCACAGGCCAGCGGCTCCGAAATGGCCGCGTGTGCGAATGCGATGCTCTCCGGGATCTTATAGACATGGGTATATTTGGCTTTGACATACTCTGCCATGGCGCCGTCCACCATCGTGCCGACGACTTCCACATGGGAGCAGGCGTTGAATTCGCCGCGCATGCAGGCCGGGCAGGCATTGCACTGCTGGACCGGGTTGACGACCACATGATCGCCGATCTCAAACAGTCCCAGATTCTTCGCCATCTCGCCCAGTTCAGCGACCACGCCGGAGAACTCGTGTCCGAGGATCAGCGGGCCTTTGCCGTCCGGCGTATCCAGCGGCGTCTCGCCATAGTAATAGACAACGTCGGAGCCGCAGATGCCGGTCGCTTTGACCTTGATCAGCACCTCATTGGCGCCGATCTGCGGGATATCCTCTTCCTGATACACCATTTTCAGGGGCTCAATAAAGCGATTGACTTTCATTTTTCCTGTCATTTCTTTATCCTCCTCAGCTGCAGTATTTTTTGTTGATGGCATCGACTGCGTCTTTGCACTCACGGATCGCGTTCCAGGCATCCGGCCACTCGCAGAGGTCGATCGCCCACCATTCGCCGTCATATCCTGCTGCCAGCAGCGCCGGGATGACTTCGTCAAAGTTGATCTTGCCCAGGCCGAACGGTGCGTGTGTGCTGGTCGCTGTCACGTTCAGCGTACCGTCGGAGTCGATCAGATGAACGAAACCGATCTTGCCTTTCAGCATGTCGATGAACTCCAGAATGCCGCCTTCCAGGACATCCGGCTCGATGTGGCGTGCGCCCATGACCGCAGACATATAGCCGTGGCAGGTATCGAACAGGATCGAGAAGTTCGGCTCGTTGACGGCTTCATAGGTCTCCAGGATGTACTTCGGCTCGTTGATCATGAAGCCGGGCTCGAATTCCCACACGACCTGCTGGCCGTATCCCTGCGCGATCTTGCAGATCTTCTTGAAATTGTCCACAATCTTCGCACGGGCTTCGGCATAGGTCATGCCTTCCGGCAGGATCGGCTGTGTGCCGGAATCCACACGGATGACCGGCCATCCCAT
>CACZSZ010000140.1 GCA_902783945.1 uncultured Lachnospiraceae bacterium | reverse complement strand
GGCCTTCTGAATCCGCGCAACGCCTTCGTTACTGAATCCGGCACAGAGCTCGATGGCATCACAGCCTTTCTTTACAAGTTCAACAGCCGCTTCCTCGGCCTGATGATAATTGGCACAGCCGATCACCGTCATATTCAGATTCTCTGAAGGGATGACAGCTCTGCATACCTCCGGATCAAGTCCTCCGGCAACATAAATAAATCCGCATTCGAACATAATCCACCTCCGTTCAAATACATTATATGGTATAAGAAAACTACTTCAAGTATACATGGAACAGAGAGTTTTGAAAAGCGGATCAAGTTGACTTTTTCACGATGACTTACTATTATTAACAGGATGCAGCGATGTCTTGAAGTCTGACTGCTGCTGTATATGGCATCATGTGACAGGATTCTTTTTATATAAAGGAAAAACCGGATATGTTAAAAACATTACTGGCTCAGATTAAAGAATATAAAGCAGCCGCGATCCTTACTCCGCTCTGTATGATCGGAGAAGTGATCTGCGAGATGATCACTCCCGTGCTGATGGGACGTATTGTTGATTTGGGAATCAACGGAGGAAATATGGCATATATAGTCCGAACGGGTCTGATCATGCTTCTGGTCGCCCTTATCGGATTTGTGTTTGGTGTGTTGGGGGGATTTCAGGCTGCAAAGGCTGCTGCCGGACTGGCAAAAAATCTGCGCAGTGCCATGTTCCGCAATATACAGACTTTTTCTTTTTCCAATATCGATCAATTTTCGACCTCCAGTCTTGTCACGAGGATGACTACTGATGTTACTAATATACAGAATGCGTTCATGATGCTCCTAAGAATGGGGATGCGGGCGCCTGTATCGCTGATCATCGCCGTGGTCATGTCTTTTCTTATCAATGCGCGGCTTGCCTGTATCTATCTGATTGCAGTGGTTTTTCTGGCTGTTGTTCTTTCCTTTGTACTGCGCACAGCCAACTCCTATTTCCGTCAGGTTTTTGAAAAATATGATGAGATGAATGAGAGTGTACGTGAAAATGTATCAGCGATCCGCGTTGTCAAAGCATATGTACGTGAAGATCATGAGATTTCAAAATTTCAGAAGGCGGCAGCCAATATATACCTGATGTTTGTACGTGCCGAAAAGATCGTGACAGGAGTGGCGCCTGTCATGATCGGTACCGTTTATGCCTGTATTATGTTGATCTGCTGGTTCGGCGCGCGGCAGATCGTTGCATCGACACTGTCGACCGGACAGCTGATGAGCCTGCTGACATACTGTACGATGATCATGATGAATCTGATGATGCTTGCAGTAATCTTTGTCATGATCACGTTGTCGGAAGCCAGCGCCAGAAGGATTACGGCCGTCATCAACGAAGAAAGTACACTTAAGAATCCTGAAAACCCTGTCATGGAAGTGCCGGACGGCAGTATTCGTTTTGACAATGTGGATTTTTCGTACCATGAAGAATCTCCGGAGGCGGTTTTGAAGGATATATCTCTGGATATACAGTCAGGAGAAACGATCGGGATCATAGGCGGTACGGGTTCTGCCAAATCATCACTCGTCAATCTGATCAGCCGTCTGTATGATGTGACGGGCGGAGCTGTATATGTAGGCGGGATCGATGTGCGCAAATACGATCTGGATGTGCTGCGAAAACAGGTTGCTGTTGTCCTGCAGAATAATGTTCTGTTCAGCGGTACGATCTATGAGAACCTGCGGTGGGGAGATCCCGATGCGTCAGATGAAGACTGCCGTGAGGCATGCCGCATTGCCTGCGCTGACGAGTTTATCGAGAGTTTTCCGGACAAATATGAAACGCATATTGAACAGGGCGGCAGCAACGTTTCGGGCGGACAGAAGCAGCGTCTCTGTATAGCCCGTGCTCTGCTGCGAAACCCGAAGATCCTTATTCTGGATGACAGTACCAGTGCCGTGGATACGGCGACAGATGCCAGAATACGCATGGCTTTCCGCGAGGATATGCCGGATATGACCAAGCTGATCATTGCACAGCGTATCAACAGTGTGAAAGACTGTGACAGGATCCTGGTCATGGACGACGGAAAGATAGATGGGTTTGATACACATGAAAACCTGCTGAAGAATAACGAGATATATCAGGATGTTTATAATTCCCAGGTAGGAGAAAACGCAGAAGCGGATTTTGACGGGCAGCATCATTGATATCCCGGAAGCAGGAAGGAGAAGTACATGGCAGAAGAAAAAGCAAAAGAAGTCAGAATGGGAAGACCGATGCAGAGAAGCTTCCGGCCGCAGGTGGAAAATCCCGGCAAGTTGTTCCGACGCATTTTTTCTTATGTGTTTCGGTATTATAAAATCCATCTGGTGTTTGTGATCGTCTGTATTTTCGGCACGGTCTTTGCGAATGTGCAGGGAACCATGTTTATGAGGACGCTGATCGATCAGTATATCAGTCCCATGCTGCAGCAGACTAATCCGGATTTTCACCCGCTTGCCGCAGCGATCGGTCGTGTAGCCTGCTATTACGGGCTGGGGATCGTGTGCATGTTTGCGCAGGCGCGGCTGATGATCTATGTGACACAGGGGACCATGAAAAGAATGCGGGACGAACTGTTCCTGAATATGGAAAAACTGCCGGTCCGGTATTTTGACACACATGCCCGCGGCGATATTATGTCCGTGTATACCAACGATATTGATACCATGCGGCAGATGATCAGCCAGAGTCTGCCGCAGATCCTGAGCAGTGCTGTTACAGTAATTGCTACTTTTGCCATGATGATCCGGCTGAGTATACCGCTGACGCTGCTCACTGTGGGCATGGTTGCCCTGATGATGTTCCTCTCCACAAAGGCAACACGCATTTCAGGAAAGAATTATGTGGATCAGCAGCGAAATATCGGCAGGACAAACGGATATATTGAAGAAATCATGACCGGAGAAAAGGTTGTTAAGGTCTTCAGTCATGAGAAAGCCTGCATTGAACAATTTGATCAATATAATGAAGAACTGTTTCAGAGCGCCTATAAAGCAACGGCTTTTGCCAATGTCGTCGGTCCGATCAGCGCCCAGCTCGGAAATGCCAGCTATGTGCTGTGTGCCCTT
>CACZSZ010000139.1 GCA_902783945.1 uncultured Lachnospiraceae bacterium | reverse complement strand
TCCACTTTTATCTCCGCGAGTTCATATCCTTCTTCGGGAACAGCTGAAATCAAAATGACTTCATCTTTTGCAAATGCTCTGCAATCCACGGTCTGTTCGTCCAGGATCTCCTGTTCCGGAAGAATCATCGACTCGGAAAAAACCAATTGTCCCCCTTCCGGTTTCCGCAGCGCCACGGTATATTTTTGTGTTTCCGTATTTTCTTCTCCGCCCGGCAGAAGTTCATCTTCCTCTTCCATCGGGACATCTGTTATTTCCGCAAATCCGATTTCCTCTGCTGTATCGATTTCTTCTAATGCTGCAGGTTCTTCTACTGTGATGATCTCTTCTGATGCTGCAGGTTCTTCGATTGTAATGATTTCTTCTGCTGCAGTGGTTTCATCTACTGCAATCATTTCTTCTGCTGCTTCAGGCAGCATCTCTGTAGCCTCAGTCATTTCTTCCGATGCAGATACTGCCTGCGCGCAGGTCATTACCATACATGCTGCCAACAGAATTGATAAAATCCTCTTCTTCATAAGTGCTTCCTCCATCAAATGTCTCAAATTGTTCGGTACTGGTTTTCACACATTGCTTAATGCTGTTTTGCAATATACCTTCGTAACATATCTTATCGCTTCCAGTCATTGGGAGAAGGTTATCTGACAAAATGACAAATTCGAGGGACAAACGGTATTGTTCACGGTGTTCATGCCATCTCCTTTCATTAATAACTGTAATGAGCGGTTTCTTTAAATTCTGCAAGGCAGATGTTCTGCCAGTTTCCGTCACAGGTATACAGCCACAGACCGCCCGGATCCTTTTCGATCAGGTTCTCACCTTTTCCGTATTCCCTTATTCAAAAGTCTGTATCGTATTCTGCATTGTCATCATATCCGCATCGTTTATGGGTATTTCGTGCATTCCCTGTCTGTTTCAATGCATAGAAAATTTGCGCCCCCAGAAGATTCCTCCGATAATTCTTCTTCAATTTCCGGTGCCAGGAACCCGGCATACAGCACGGTTTTTGTCCAATACGATAGGACGGTACACCCAGAAAGACAAGTGATCCAATGCGTCTGCATTTCTTCCGCTTTTGCGGACAGCACACTGACCGGCATCAGGGTTAGGATCATCATGACTGTCAGCAGGCAGTATAAAAAAGAGCAACGTAAAAAATGTGATGGTTGCCGAATGTTGAATTTTAATTCATGATGGGTCTCTTTTAGTCTGTACTGGAAGATGTCTTTACTGAAATCTTATTTTTATTCTACTTCTTTGCTTTTTCTATGTCAATTTATGCATATAATCAAAACCTTTTTATATCCCAGCGTCTGAGAAGCTTCCGGAATGTCCGAAATATTCCGCTTCTTTATGTTTATCTTTATGGCAGAAACAGTGCCGCCTTGAAAACCTCTTTTGAAGTGGTGCATTCCGTGATAAACTGATTAATAATTCAAATACTGAAGGACTTCCGATCATGCCGCAGCGATCAGCCAACAACCGCCTGGAACTTCGCGAAGAGGCCAAGGCGTATTATCGTGACAAAAAAAATATAGAGGCCAAATGGCTCGATCAGTATGGCAACATCAGTCTCGAAGATGACTACCAGCGGAACCGCTCATGTCTCTCCGAGATCTTCAACATGCTTGATGTCGTCATGGAAAACTGCATCGACGACTTCCGGAAAACGCATGTACTCGTTTCCGCAGATCCGGTCGGTCCGAGGACAGTTAATTATACTTTTGAAGGAGATGATGGGAAGACAGCAGAATTCCGCACGCCTTCCACTTTTGCGAGCCGCGCCACGGCACTTCGCGCCATCGGCTATACAATCTCCAACGAACTTTTCTACGATACGCGTCTTCTGCGGAATGAGACCACACACGGCAACAGAACCATTGTGCTGCAGCACATGCAGCTGAGTTACGCCGACACCATGAAGGCCATGCTCTCTATGGCCGATACATTAATCGAGCTCGGTGTTCTTGATCCCTCTCTGCGCATACCGCCCTTTGAGCGTCTGCGCGTCCGCGAAAAGGAAACTCTTTCGAACGGCGCATATACCATCGAATACCTGATCGGGGAAGGCGGCATGAGCCGCGTCTATGCAGCGACACAGACCCGGATCGGACGCCGCATCGCCATTAAGGAACTGAAACCCGAGACATATTCGGAGGATCTGATCCGGAACGAGTGCGATACTCTGCTCCGGCTTCATCATGACCTGATCCCCCAGATCCACGACGTTTTTTATGAGAACGCCACGTGGTACATTGCCATGAGCTATGTCGAGGGACAGACTCTGGATCGCTATGTGGCTGAAAAGGCACCTGTTGCTCCGGCCGCCCGTCAAACGATATGCCGTTCGCTTCTGGATATTCTGAGATACCTTCACAGTCCGGAAGTACAGATCGTTTTCACTGACCTAGCTCCCGACAACATCATCATCGATAAAAACAATCTGCCGCATCTGATCGACTTCGGTATTTCCAGTCAGATCGAGACCCGGCAGGCTCTGCCTGCCGCGACACTGGGATACTCTGCCCCGGAAGTTTTCACCAACAGTATTCTGGATCAGCGCTCGGATATCTATTCTTTCGGATGCATCCTGCGTTTTCTATATACCGGTCTGTCCCCTCTGGAAAAAAGCGAACAGCCGACAAAAGAGCTGGTTTCTGATCCCCGGATCGCGGATATCATTAACCGCTGCACGGCTAAAAACCGCGCAGAACGCTATGCTTCCGTCGAAGATCTGAAAAACGACCTGTTTCCCGAAAAACTCCCGGCCGAAAAAGCGGGAAGCTCCCGCAGACCGCTCGTCGCAGCAGGTGCGATCGCTGTCGCCGCTGCGGCAGTCGGACTTGGGATTTTTGCCAATTCACGGAATCACCGGCAGGAAGAGACTGCATCTGTTTCCGAAGAGATCAGTATCTCTTCTGAAGCCCTTTCTGAAGCACTGTCTGAAAGCATTCCGGAAAGCAGCTCGGAGAACCTGGCTGAGAGTTCTGCGGAAAGCAGCTCGGAGAGCCTGGCTGCGAGTTCTGCGGAAACAGCTGCTGAGTCTGCTGTTGAAAGCTCATCAGAAAACGTAGAAGAAAGTACTTCGGAGAGCATTTCTGAAAACACAGAAGAAGCCGAAAAACCTGAGGAGAGTACGGATGTCTGGCCGGATGTTCCGGAACCTCCGACAAAACCGGCACCGACACCGGTCGTCTTCCCTCCTTCTACAACCTTTGCTTCATCTGGGCTTTCTGATCATGCCATGGACTGGCGCGATGAAAATCTGGAAATGAGAATGCGGGAACTGACCGGCATTACAGAAGGCGACATTATGCTGAGCGATGTCTGGGACATCCAGGAATTCGACCTCACCGACAGCGGCGTTACCGATGTCTCTGCACTGGCAGAACTGACCCAGCTTACTGCACTGTACCTTAGCGGCAATCCCATTGACATTAACACATTGTCTTCAATGAGTACTCTTCCGGATCTCATGATCCTGGATCTGAATGCATGTGATCTTACCGATATTTCTTTCCTGCGCGCTTTTTCTTCTCTTCAGGAACTATATCTGGGACACAATTCGATCACCGATCTGTCACCGCTCAAAGAATACAGCCGTCTTACCACGCTGGAACTGCAGTATAACCCGGTTGGGGATGATCCGGACAATTTGAAAGTCATCTCCGGCCTTTCCAACCTTACCTGGCTGGATATGAAGGAATGCAATCTCTCCGATCTGCGTTTCCTCATGTCTCTTCCATACCTCATGAACACTGATCTGAGCAACAATCAGATCACTGATCTGACTCCGCTCCGTTATACAACGCTGCTGGAATATCTGGATGTCAGCAGCAATGCTGTCACCGATCTCCGGCCGTTGTCAGATCTTACCAACTTATATCTGTTCCACGCTTTTCATAATGATATCTCCGGTGATCTTAACGCTTTGACAAATCTGACACAGCTCACGGATCTGGATCTGCACAAGAACCGTATCACGGACATCTCTGCACTGAAAAATCTGACCTCCCTGGAGATCCTGGATCTGGAAGACAACGAGATCACAGACTTCTCCGTTCTGGACGGAATGCAGTTCGAAGAATTATATACCTGACAACTCTACTTTAGATCTGCACGGCAATGCCCATTCCGGAATATGACACCATCTCTTTTCTCCGGCGTTCGATCATGGTTTCCACACTGACAACCTTATTGTAAGCATCCCGGATCTCTTTTTCGAAAATATCCGGCTGCTCTTTTCCCGCCGCAAAGTCTCTTCTGTCAAATACATCCACTAACGCTGACCACGCTGATGCGAGAAGCTGTTCTTCATTCCACATTGTCAGATCCCCCGGTTTTGTTTCCGCTGTCTGTTTACATGCTCATCTTACCTGCGATCCGTCCAAATATGACCATTATTGGACGAACGGTAAGTTTGTACGGACAAAATGCATGCGGGACTCAAAAGGCATAGAAAAGCGCCAGCCGATTACTCGACTGGCGTATTCTTAATCTACTGCTATATCCCGTCTCTTTTTATCGTACAGAGCCTTATCCTCAAAGTACAATCTCTCTCCCCTGCCGGTCCAGGATCTCCTCGAATGTCTGCGGCTCAAAATTCTGCCACATGCAGCCCACATTATATGCTTCGCACCGGATTCCCTGGCTTCTGAGATTTTCCTTGAATTGCTCCTCGATCACAGAATCCTGTGATATATGGGTATGCCCGTGAAGCATAAATGAGTCAAATTTGGCCCCGTTATAGAAAGGCATGAAATAATGACTCAGGATCAGCCGGCACGGCACACCGCGGGCCTCCACAGTCAGTTCCAGATAATCCAGTATTTCAGAAAAACACTGCTGATATTCTTCATTTCTCTTATCATGGTTTCCGCGGATCAGATGCATCGTTCCGTTCATCTGCTCTGCGTACTCTTTCACAGATGTTTTATTTTTAAAGGCAAAATCACCGAGTACATATACATGATCCTCCGGCCGGACTTTTTGATTCCATCGCCGGATCAGTCCCATATCCATTTCTTCCACAGTATCCCAGGGCCGGCTGTCAAAGCGTATTGCATTGGCATGCCCAAAATGCATGTCTGCAACAAATAGTGTTTTCATCCTTATTCCCTCATTGCTGTCCTGTCGGCTGACAATAACATTTTACCAATGAAAGTATAACAGCAAAACTACTGTCTTATCAATCATGGCCGGCTCTGCCGATTTTGACAAGATGCTGTCGTGGGATAGTCAAATCTGTTATACTGAAGGCAAAAAAGGAGGGTTTTCCATGCCGCCGAGAGGACACAGCTCCAGTTCCCGCTCATCAAGTTCGTCACACAGATCTTCCAGCTCGAGATCGTCCAGTTCAAGGTCTTCCAGCTCAAGATCCTCATCTTCGAGATCTTCCGGCAGCCGGTCTTCGTTTTCCGGCCGTTCTTCGCGCAGCAGCTTCAGCAGTTCCGGACCTTCCCGGCATTCTTCCACAAGCCGGAGCAGCCGTCCCGTGAACCGGCAGGCTGTCCATGCCCGCCCCCGTGTCAACCAGCCGACCGGTTTCCGCGGTACCGGATATAGCAGACCTTCTTATCACTACGGCCGGTCGCATGATTATGTGTTTTTCCCGGTCGGATGGACCGACGAAACAACTGGGAGAATCTATGAAAAGGGATATTATGATGAAAACGGGCAGCACTATGCCAACGTTGCCTTTGAGAACAACGGCAGATATGAAAATGTCATCTGCCACTGTGCCTACTGTGACCAGGACACGATCATGAATCCCCGTGCCGAGGAAGTATCTGCCCGGAGTCTGCAGTGCCCGAACTGCGGTGCCGCCCTGGAGATCCGCTCTGCCCTGGATGCATATCTGCCCGGTCCGCAGAATTATAATACCGGCGCTGTCCGATCCGGAGAAAGAAAAAGCATCCTTCCCCGGATCCTGCTCTGTATCATTTTGGTCTTCGCAGGACTCGGTGTATTAAGTTCCTTCCTAATCAGAAAATTGGAGTCTGAAGAATTCCGGATCACAGAAACAAATACCGATGACACATCCAATGTGGACTTGTTCGGAGATGTCATTGACCTGACCGAATCCGGAGGCAGCGCGTACACCATCTCCGAAGGAGCTTCCGACAAACAGCTTGTCTGGGATCCCGATGCCGACAGCTATTACGACAAAAATTCCGACTGTTGGATCTGGTACAACACGGATGTGGACCCCGGTATCTGGCAGTACTGGTACGAGGGGATATCTTCTGATTTCGGAGACTATGGCTGGATGGAACACTACGAGGACGGCTGGTTCATTGAAGAGTCCTACGATAACTGGATCGAACTGCCTGCAGAATATGACACCGATGATCTCTGGTATATCCAGGGATCATAACCGGATATATTTTGAAAATAGCCGAAAAGTGGCGTTTCTTTGCCTCTATTGACACATACCACCAAAAATTGATATAACAGAATCAGGATAACTACTGAAATTGAACTCATCACTATCCTGTCGGGAAGGAGGGATCTTCGATGAAAAGAAAAGGACTGGTCTTTATAGCAGCCGTAATGATTGCGGCCTTAATGCCTGTAATGCCTCTGAAATTCATATCCAATACCGTAATTGCAGAGGCGTCATCAGACGATATCTGTACGGTGAAGGTAGCTACCGGATATCTGGCTCTCCGGAGCGCAAAAGCTTATGATTACAGAAATGAGATCGGAGCGCTGTATACAGGAGATACGGTACAGGTGCTGAATCGGAACGATCCCACCTACTGGTATGTCTATTCCCCGAAGCTCAATCTTGCCGGGTATGTGAACAAAGATTATCTGACAGGAGGCGGCGCCATCACCCCGGTACCTGCCGGCGACACATACAAGGTAAGCGTGGCTACCGGATATCTGGCTCTGCGTACCGCCATGGCTTATGATTACAGGAATGAGATCGGAGAACTGTATACAGGGGACACCGTAAAGGTACTTGATAAAACCAGTTCGGAATACTGGTACGTCTATTCTCCCAAGCTTGACAAATCCGGCTATGTAAACTGCAAATACCTGGTCGGCAGCAGCCCAGAAAAGACGTATACCGTAAAAGTGGAAAAGAACTATCTGGCACTCCGGAACGCCAAAGCCTACGATTATTACAATGAGATCGGCAAGCTCTATACCGGCGACACGGTGACTCTTAAAGATGCTTCCGATTCCACCTACTGGTATGTGTACTCACCAAGACTCAACATGTCCGGTTACGTAAACAAAAACTATCTGTACTGATCACCATATTAATCCGAAAAAATGTCCCCGGATCGCAGAGGTCCGGGGACGTTTTTTCATTAAATCAATTCTGTTTTCTTTTCTTTACAGGGGTTAATTCTGTTCATTATAGAAACTGTACACCAGCAGGGAGAGTTCCCCTATAGTTGTCTGTGCATTTCCCGCTGAACTTAAGCCTTCCGACATAAAGCAGAGTACCAGATCGACACCGCCGGGCGCATCATAAATGATTCCCGCGTCATTTTCCACGTCTCCCAGTTCTCCCGTCTTGTTGGCTACGCGCACGCCCGCAGGCAGCCGGGAAGGGATCTTATTAGTACGTGTCTGCTGTGCCAGAAGGTTGAACATTTCTTCCGCTCCCGGCATATCCGACTCTTTTCCTTTCCAGTTATTGTATACCCTCGTCAGGAAAAGCCCGCAGTCTTTTACCGATGTGTAATTATCGTCAAATTCGTTACTGTGGAGCAGCAGTCTTCCCATGTGGGAGTCTTTGTAACCGTGAGTGGTACAGTACTCTGTCACCGCTTTCATACCGGCATCCGGATCCCCGTTTCCCAGATACCCTGTCAGCGTATTGGCCGCATCATTATCACTCACTGTGATCATGGCATGCAGCAGGCTGTTCAGATTATCTGCTCCGTAGACACCGGAAAGTTCTTCGTATTTTTCGTAGACGGCACCCATAATATACAGTTTGATCAGACTGGCAGCCTGCATCTGGCGGCTGTTCATACAACAGGCCGCACCGGTAGACATATCGCCTATATAGACGGCCCACTGTCCGTTGTCCTGCGGAATTTTTTCCTGGATCTGCGGAAGCAGCTTCCGCATGGCTGCATCCGGCCGCGGTTCGGGAACTGCTGTATCCGTAGTATTTGTCCCGGAAGCCGCTGTGACCGTACCTGTTCCGGGAAGCACCGCATCCGTAGTGTTTGTTCCGGAAGCCGCCGCATCCGTAGTGTTTGTCCCGGAAGCCGCCGCTGCATTGCTGTCTCCTGCTTGTCCCTCTGCGGCCTTCTCATACACAGAGGTGTCGATGCCAAAGTAGGAATCGATGCCGTCTGCGATCCCTCCGGCCATGATCTGGCGGAATTCCACATCCGCCATCCGGTTATCATCGTATTCATTCGTCATAAACCCCATTTCCAGAATAGTGACGGGAACGGTACTCCAGTTGATGCCTGTCATAGTATCATTATACTGAACGCCCAGGTTGCCGAAACCAGTATCCTCACAGTAGTCATTTAAAATACAGTACGAGAGCCGTTCGGATTCTGCGCTTAGAGAAGCGACATAGGGATTGGATGCGGATGGACACAGCGCCAGTGCTCCGGAATTCTGATGCGAATCATCTCCATTTGCATGGATACGCACAAAAATCTCGGCTCCTTTCTCCCCTGCCATTATGGCCCGCTCACTGTTGCTGATAGCGGTCTCATTGTCTGTTCTCGTCATGATCACTGTATAGCCTCTTTTTTCAAGAACATCCCGGAGCAGCAGTGCTATATCCAGATTCAGGGCATATTCGGGGATCCCCGTGTATGTACCCTGCGTACCGGAAGTGGCTTTCACTTTCATTTCGGCGGATCCCGGACCGTTTGGCTCCTGCGCACTCATATCGACTTCATAGCTCTGATGTCCCGGATCCAGGCAGACCACGTGCCCGTTTGTATGCGGTGTTCCGGAAACAGCAGCCGCTTCCTCTGCAGATACCGGCACCGGTACAAGAGCCTCCCCCTGAGACTCTTCCGCAAACACCGGTACAGAAACCATAAGCATACTGAGCACAGTCAAAATACAGACCAGCGAAACCATCAATGTATTTCTTTTTATAATCACAGACTCCCTCCTCCGCAAGATACTCCGATTAAATCTTATAAAAACATCCGTGTAATTCCAAAAACTTTCTTAAAATATAAGAACAAAATTCCCCGGGTTTGTCAAACTTTTCTTTCTCCCGGCACAGCCAGATGATAATTACGAAATACAATATCTGTTTATCACTTCCTGAACGATTTTTATGTTTAAAGGCTGCTGTCTTGTTTCTGCTGTCAGGATTAAATCTTCACCCGGATAGATTCCATTTATCATGTAGGACTGTATTTTTCGCACCGCACATTCTGCATAAGCAGGATCATCCATCATTCCCAGATGTTCCCATAGTATTTCTTTTCTTCTTTCCATATTCAGAATTGTAAAGTCCGGATAAATTGTTCCATATCCCTTAAGATTTATCGGGCATTCATATCGATATGGAATGTTATTTTTACAAAGAATATTTGCGATGATCAACTCTGACTTTGACCGTACACGCTCCCCCCGGTCTGTGTAAAGCTCTGCCGTATTCGCATCAAAATTTTTCCCTTCGTATTTAAAATCACACCATTCGCACAAATACTCTTCCGGCCCTTTTTCAATTGGCCGTACAAGCTCTTTCCGACTTTTGGACAGGCAGCTAAAAATTGTATCCACCGTCTGACCTTTATAACATAGTATCATTTTTTGAAGTATGTGACTCTCTTTTTCTGCTTCACGCAATACTTTTTCATCGTAACTTTTCTGAGCCAGCCGGGAAATAAAATCCTCCTGATCCTTAGGAATATAGACGCCATTCCTGCTTCCCGATTTCTTGCGATGATAATATTGCTTTTTGTTTCTGTATTCACTGATACGCAACGTTCCTGACGGAGCATTTTTCAGCGACTTCCGTTTATAATCAATTAAACTATCAAGAATCGCCTTCCTTTCCTCAAGTATTTTTTTTACATTCTGACTGCGCACAGAACTCTGATCATACATATACTTCTGAGTGCAATCATCCTTTGTTCCCTTCTTTAATTCTTCATTTGTTTTCTTATTCATCT
>CACZSZ010000138.1 GCA_902783945.1 uncultured Lachnospiraceae bacterium | reverse complement strand
CGGAGGTATTCTGAATCAGTGTATCCACAACGGATTCGGACTGCATACATTTAAAGAAGAACTGACAGGTCCGGAGTATGCCGCACGGTTTGAAGAGATGATCGAAGAGAGGAAGATCCCATATCTGCTTCGTACAATGGTTCTGGATGTCAGCAGCGAAAAAGTGGTGACGGCGGTCAACCGTGATGAAGGCGTGATACAGATCCGCGCAGAAGCGGTCATACTGGCGATGGGGTGCCGGGAGCGCCCGCGAGGCGCACTGGGGATCCCGGGATTCAGGCCTGCCGGTATCTATACGGCAGGAACGGCGCAGCGCCTGGTCAATATGGAAGGCTGCCTGCCCGGCAGGGAAGTCGTGATCCTCGGTTCCGGCGATATCGGTCTGATCATGGCACGGCGCATGACACTGGAAGGTGCTCATGTGCAGGTCGTTGCGGAACTGATGCCGTATTCGGGCGGACTGAAGCGTAATATCGTGCAGTGTCTGCATGATTACGGCATTCCCCTGAAACTGAAGCATACGGTGGTAAAGATCGAGGGCAGGAAACGGGTCGAAGGGATCGTACTGGCCGAAGTGGATGAACAGAACCGGCCGATCCCCGGTACGGAGGAACACTACACCTGTGATACGCTGCTTTTATCCTGCGGGCTGATCCCGGAAAATGAACTGTCTCTCAAGGCGGGAGTTACGCTGAATCCCGTCACAAACGGACCGGAAGTCAATGAGAGTCTGCAGACTGACGTGAAAGGGATTTTTGCCTGCGGCAATGTCCTGCACGTTCATGATCTTGTGGATTATGTGTCAGAAGAAGCAGCTGCGGCGGGAAAACATGCGGCGGAATATGTCAGAGATAAAGACGGAACGCTGAAAGAAGAACCAGGCGGGGATAATGGCAGAGATGTACCGATCCTTGTCCGCGGCGGAGTCCGGTATTCTGTTCCTGGACATATCCGGCCGATATATGTCGGGGACAGACTGACGGTCCGATTCCGGGTGGGCAATGTGTATAAGGATCATTTCATTGCTGTATACCTGGACGGAGAGAGAGTCCTGCACAGAAAAAAGCAGATCATGGCTCCGGGAGAAATGGAACAGGTGATCCTTACAAAAAAGCAGCTTCTTGACCGTCCGGATCTGCAGCAGATCACGATCTGCCTGGAAGATGAATGATACCGGACCCGACAAAGTATCCGTAAAACCGCTGCAGCCGGAAAGAAAGACTGCAGACAGCAGAAAGGCATATGTATGGAAAAACATGAACTTACCTGCATCGGCTGTCCGATGGGATGTGCGCTTACGGTGACGACAGAAGGAAAAGAGATTCTTTCTGTTGAGGGATATACCTGCGAGCGGGGCAGGGTCTATGCGGAAAAAGAGGTGACGGCTCCCACGCGGATCGTGACGAGCACCGTGTGCGTACAGGGCCGCGGGAAATCCGGTGTGGTCTCAGTCAAGACACAGTCGGATATTCCGAAGGAGAAAGTATTTGACTGTGTAAAAGCTCTGAAAAACGTTACGGTGCAGGCTCCGGTTTTTATCGGAGAAGTGATCGTGGACAATGTGGCAGATACCGGCGTGGCTGTTGTGGCTACGAGTGCATGGCCTGCTGTACAGAAATTGTAATTGTTAACAACTGTGTTTTGCGGTAAAATAATACGGATACCGTTCATTGCCGAATATTGATTGGGAACCATATGCAGAAGAAAAAACGCAGAAAGACGACAAGAGAACTGACACTGAGGCTTATCGTATACATCGTGTGTGCAGCCGCGCTGTGCACAGGTTTTGCCGTATTTGCCAGGAACAGAGCGCAGACAGAGAAAAAGGAAGCGGAAGCGGAAGCAGCGGCGAGAGAGGCTCTGTTGACTGTGACACCGGAACCTGAACCTGTTGTGACACCGCCGCCGGTCCTCGCGAAAGCGGAACTGAGTGATGAGGAACAGATTGCAAATTGCTTTGCCAATCTGGACACACTGACCGGGCAGACAGAATTCGAGTCTCTCGGCGGCTACGTAGCACCGAAAGAACAGCAGTATATGCTGCGCAAGCTGATCCGGAAGATACGGAACGGAGGATTTCATATAGGGTTCGTCCTGATGGATATTCCTACGGGAAAGGGTATCGCCTATAATGCCAAGGAAGAATTCTATTCCGCCAGCAGTGTGAAGGGACCCTATATGGTGAGCCTTATTGCACATAAAAAGGATGTGCTGAATGAGTGGGGCGATATCATTACGGAAATTGCGCATACTTCTGATAATGGCTGCTACAGCAAGCTGTACCGGGAATTCGGATCCGAATACTATAATGACTGGTGCGATCAGGCAGAAGCTTCCGCCTACATGTACAATGATTATCAGTACACGTACTATTCGCCGGAAGGTCTGGCCCGTCTCTGGATGCTGAATTACAAATTCTTTACGACAGATCCCGATATGGGGGAAACGGCCGGTGAATTATTTGAAGATCCGGAGTACTCCCTGATACACAAGACGCTGTATCCCATATATAAGACACGGTCCAAATCGGGCTGGATCAATCTGGGAGAGGTGTCAGCCATTGACTCCGGCATTATATATGCCGGGGATCATCCGTATCTTCTGACCATTTTATCGAGTTTCGGAGGAGATATCGAGAAATTCACGCCGCTGGCCTATGAACTCGAAAGAGTCCATCAGGATATTATTTCAGAAGATAACGTAGGGTTTGAAGAGAACATTCGGGAAAAACTGGAACCGAAGACAGAGAGTACGGAGATCTGATGATCACCCGGTGAAAAAGCAAATGCCCCGGAAAATCCGGGGCATTTAAAGATTCATTAAATTGCCTGTTTACTCATACAGCGGGAACCGGGAACAGAGCTCCGCGACTTCTGCGGCGATCCGCTCCTTATTTCCGGCAAAATCATGTACAGCATCGGCGATAAAACCGGCGATCTGTTTCATTTCTGCTTCCTTGAAGCCGCGGGATGTAACGGCCGGTGTTCCCAGACGCACACCGCTGGTGACCGTGGGTTTGCGCGGGTCGTTCGGGATGGCGTTTTTATTTGCTGTGATGTGAACGGAATCAAGACGTGCTTCCAGTTCTTTGCCGGTCACATCGGTGTCCAGCAGTTTGACAAGCATCAGGTGATTGTCTGTTCCGCCGGAAACCAGGTCGATGTCGCGGGAGAGAAGTTCTTTGCTCAGAACCTGTGCATTCAGGATGATCTGATGCTGATAAGCTTTGAAGTCTTCTGTAAGGGCTTCGCCGAGAGCAACCGCTTTGGCGGCAATGACATGCATCAGAGGACCGCCCTGTGTGCCCGGGAAGATAGCTTTGTCGATCTTCGGACCGAGTTCTTCGGAACAGAGGATCATGCCTCCGCGCGGTCCGCGGAGCGTTTTATGGGTCGTAGTCGTGGTCACATCGGCATACGGGACAGGTGAAGGATGTTCGCCTGCAGCTACAAGTCCGGCAATGTGCGCCATGTCGACCATGAGATAGGCCCCGACTTCATCTGCAATCTCGCGGAAGCGCGCAAAGTCGATCGTCCGGGGATAGGCACTGGCACCGGCCAGGATCATCTTCGGGTGATGTTCCAGGGCAAGCGCTCGAATCTGATCGTAATCAATGACCTCGGTTTTTTCGTCGACGCCGTAGGGCACGATGTTGAAGTACTTGCCCGAGATATTGACCTTAGCGCCGTGTGACAGATGGCCGCCGTGAGCCAGGTTCATGCTGAGAACGGTATCGCCCGGATTCAGAAGTGCGAAAAAGACAGCAAGGTTTGCGTTGGCTCCGCTGTGCGGCTGGACATTGGCATGACCGGCACCGAACAGTTTTTTTGCACGCTCCCGTGCGATCTCTTCCACCTCGTCAACATACTGACAGCCGCCGTAATAGCGCTTGCCGGGGTATCCTTCCGCATATTTGTTGGTAAGAACGCTTCCTGCCGCGCAGAGCACGGCTTTTGAAACGACATTTTCCGAAGCGATCAGTTCGATATTGTCCCTCTGTCTCTTCAGTTCGCGGCCGCAGGCCGCTGCTACATCAGGATCGTAAGATGCAAGAATATCAAGTGAATACATAGAAGTCTCCTTCATATATCAGTGTGGAACAGCGGTATTACGAGCGGAGTGGAGTAATGTTCTGTAACCGCGGATTCCGTGTATACAGTTTTCCTCCCGGATGAGCCGGGCGCATACAAGTATTACATTAAATGAAGATACCGTCAATATATTTCTGATTTAAGTATTACAGCAAATGTGCCCGCAGTTCTTCTCCGCTTTTTTCAGAGAGATAAGCCGGCGGGATGTCCAGCATCGTGCGGCAGCCGCTCTGGCCTTCCTGATACATGCGGAAAGCGGCTCTTGCACAGGCTGCGAGCACGCTGGTCGTAAATTCCGGGTTGGAATCCAGCTTGAGACTGTACTCGATGATATGTTTATGTTCTTTGTTCACACCGGTGCTGCCGGAGCGGAAGACAATGCCGCCGTGCGGCAGAGAACTGTGATCCCGCAGCAGTTCCTCTTCGCTGATAAAATGAACGATCGTGTCATAATCCGCGAAGTAGTTTGGCATTTCTCTGATCTCTTTTTCCACGGCTGCGGCATCAGCGCCTTCTTCCAGAACGACAAAGCATTCGCGGATGTGTTTCTGGCGTGTCGTCAGCTCCGGCAGTTCTCCGTTCCGGACGGCTTCCAGGGCGCTGTCCACAGGTATGGTGTACTGGCGGGCGTTTTTGACGCCTTTGACACGGCGGATCGCGTCGGAATGTCCCTGTGACACGCCCTTTCCCCAGAAAGTGTAATCCCTGCCGTCCGGCAGGATCGCATTGGCATAGGCGCGGGCAAGTGAAAACATTCCCGGATCCCATCCGCAGGAGATCACACCGATCTTTCCGCCTTCCCGGGCGGCACGGTCGACGTTTTCGTAGTGTTCCGGAATACGTGCGTGAGTGTCAAAGCTGTCGACGACGTTGAAGAGTGCCGCATACTGCGGGGTCTGTACCGGCAGATCCGTGGCGCTGCCTCCGCAGAGGATCATGACATCGATGCGGTCTTTCCATGTTTCTATTTCAGATGCAGCGACGACCGGTACACCCGGCGTTTTTATAACAAGGGAAGCAGGATCGCGACGGGTAAAGACAGCGGCCAGTTCCATATCCGGCGCTGCGTTTACGGCTATCTCCACACCTTTTCCCAGGTTTCCGTATCCTATAATTCCGATTCTGATACTCATTTGTTACCTCCTGATTTCACGTGGTACAGTGTTACTGCACTGCCATTCTGTATAGTATCGTACATTTTCAAAGAAAACAATGTCGGATTAGTGCGAAAAGCCGATTTTTGTCACTCTGTACGTGATTTTGTCCTGGTGTGAGGGGACCTTTCGTGTATAATGACAGTACGAAATACATCGGTTAATGGTGAGTTGGTCATGGATGGGAAGAAAAAAAGAGAACAGATCGTGATCGGGATCCTGGCACATGTGGACGCCGGGAAAACGACGCTTTCGGAAGGACTGTTGTATGCAGGAGGGCGGATCCGGCAGATGGGCCGTGTGGACCGGCGGGATACCTATCTGGATACTGATGAGATGGAGCGGGCACGCGGCATCACGATCTATGCAAAGCAGGCAGTGTTTTCCTCACCGTCCCGTGACAGGGACTATACGATCCTGGATACACCGGGACATGCGGATTTTTCCGCGGAAATGGAACGTACGCTGGCGGTTCTGGATGCTGCGGTACTGATGATCAGTGCGGCAGACGGGATCAATGCACAGGTAAGACTGCTTTGGGAACTGCTGAAACATCATCAGGTTCCGACATTTCTGTTCATCAATAAAATGGATCAGGCAGAATCGGCAGGTGAGGGTCCGCAGAGACGGCAGGATCTGATGCGGGAAATTCTGCAGGTACTGAGCAGTAATGCAGTGGACATGACCGACGGAGATACCGATGGAGAAATACAGGAAACGCTGGCGCTGGCAAGTGATAAGGAAGAGCTGCTGGAGCTGGTAATGGGCGGAGGCCGGATCCCGGATGAAGTGATCCGGGAACTGATCAGGGAAAGAAAATGCTTTCCCGTTATGTTTGGATCGGCGTTGAAAATGCAGGGTGTAGATACTCTGCTGAAGCTGCTGGACTGCTATGCGGTGCCCCCGGATTATGATCCGGACAGTGAACTGTCGGCACGTGTGATCAAGATCACGCGCAGTGCTGCTGGCGAGAGAGAAACTGTTCTGAAGATCACGGGAGGTACGATTTCTGTCAGGCAGGTCCTGCGCTATCGCCCTCCATTTACGGAGCAGACAGAGCAGGAGGACGAAGAGGAAGAAACCGATTATCTGGAAGAAAAGATCACACAGATCCGGCAGTATTCCGGGGATAAATATAATGCACTGCCGAATGCCGGACCGGGTACGGTATGTGCCGTGACCGGATTATCCGCGACTTATGCAGGACAGGGAATAGGACAGGAACAGGATGAGACCGACAGTCTGCTGGCACCGGTCCTGGCGTGGCAGGTGATCCTGCCTCCGGACGCGGATGTGAGGCAGGCGTACCGACAGCTGAAACTGCTGGAAGAAGAGGAGCCGATGCTGCAGCTGTCCTTCCACGAGCGAAAGAGAGAGATCCGTGCGCACATGATGGGCGAGGTGCAGCGGGAGATCCTGTCAGAACTGGCCCGCAGGAGGTTCGGGCTGGAGATCCGGTTCGGTCTGCCTTCCGTAATTTATAAAGAGACGATTGCCGCACCGGTTGAGGGTGTCGGTCATTTTGAACCGCTCCGCCACTATGCAGAAGTTCATCTGCTTCTGGAACCGGGTGAAGAAGGAAGCGGACTGGTATTCGAAGACCGCTGTCCGCCGGATACACTGGCGGGGCAGTACCGCCGGCAGATTCTCTCCGAACTGGCAAAACGCCGGCACCGCGGTGTGCTGACGGGATCAGCTCTCACGGATGTCCGGATCAGCCTGGTCGGCGGCAGGGCACATGTGAAGCATACCTGCGGCGGAGACTTCCGGCAGGCAGCTTACCGGGCCCTGAGACAGGGACTGATGATGGCCCGGAACATTCTTCTGGAGCCATGCTATGCCTTTGTGATCGCAGTGCCGGACAAATATCTCGGCAGGACACTGACAGATCTGCAGCAGATGGGGGGCATTTTCGGACCGCCGGAGAAGCCGGATAAAACAAATATTTCCGCATTTTCTACTGAAGATGTTTCTCAGATCAGCGGCCAGGCACCTGTTGCTGCCATGGATGCCTGGCGGGAAATCTTTGCGGCATATACACGAGGTGAAGGGCGTCTGCAGCTTCGGACAGGACCGTATCGTCCCTGCGCGGATGCTGACCGGGTCATTGCCGAGGAAGGTTATGATCCCGAAGCGGACCGCTGGCAGCCGTCCGACTCGGTATTCTGTATGCATGGGGCAGGCACACGGGTACCCTGGTATCTGGTACGTGACTACATGCATGTGGAAGGCAGTATCCCGGCAGCCGTGCGGGACGAAATGAATGCGTATACAGAGTGGCTCCGCCAGGAACAGTACGGAGCAGATCCGGCTTACCGGCAGGATGATCCCGGGGAATATGCGGCGGAAGTGCGTGGAGGAAAGAAACAAGCGGAGAGTTTCCGGCAGCGGGAGAAGGAAAGCTTTGCGGCAGAAGAGGAACTGCGGGCTATTTTTGAACGCACGTACGGACCGGTCAGAAAAAACGTTCCTGCGAGGGAAACTGCTGTTTACAGTGCAGCCTCTCCTTCGCCAAGGGAATACAGGAAGGGGAAGCCCCGTCCGGAAAAGGCATTTCTTCTTGTGGACGGGTACAACATTATCCATGCATGGGATCAGCTGCGGGATCTGGCAGCACAGGATCTGCAGGCAGCCAGGGACAGTCTGCTCGAAATCCTCTCGGATTATGCGGGGTATGCGGATCCATCCGTGATCTGCGTATTTGACGCATACAAAGTCCCGGGAGGACAGGAGAGGGTTTTCCGCTACCACAATATTGATGTCGTTTTTACGAAAGAAGCAGAGACGGCCGATCAATACATCGAGAAAACAGCGCACGAGCTGACAGGGAAATACGCAGTATCCGTCGCCACATCGGACGGACTGGAACAGATCATTATTTTCGGTGCAGGAGCACAGCGTATCTCCGCGCGGGAGCTTCTTGCCGGAGTCATGCAGGCAAAAGAAGAAATGAGGGAACGGCTGACGGAAAAAGCAGGTGCCGGAACCGGCCGGTTCGGAGAAAGACTGGCTGATAAGCTGCCGGAAGGAGAGAACTATGCCGATGCATCAGATCATCGATGAAGAAAAACAGATCCGGGCGATCCTTGTGGGACTGCAGACAAAACAGTCTGACGAGGCCTTTGCCAGGGCGATGGAGGAACTGGAAGAGCTCGCACAGACCTGCGGGATCCTGACAGTTTCACAGGCTGCCCAGAAAGCGGTCAATCCTGTGCAGGCAACCTATATCGGAAGCGGAAAAGTCGAAGAGATCCGGCTGGCGGCGGAAATGCTTCATGCAGAGCTGGTGATTTTTGACCAGACTCTGTCGCCCATGCAGTTCCGCAATCTGGGAAAAGAACTGGGTGTCGAGGTCATGGACCGCACGGGGCTTATCCTCCGGATCTTTGCCGAACAGGCCAGGACACGTGAAGCAAGGCTGCAGGTAGAACATGCCAGACTGCAGTATATCATGCCTCGTCTGGCCGGCATGTGGACGCATTTCGGCAGGCAGGCCGGATCCAGCGGCAGTCAGTCGAACCGAGGGATCGGCGAGACACAGCTGGAGCTTGACAGACGGCATATTGAGCGGCGCATGGCGGAATTGGAAAAGGAGTTGAAAGCGGTTTCCCGGGAACGTGTGACGCAGCGTGAGAAAAGGCTGCGCTCCGGGCTGCCCAGGATCGCGCTTGTCGGATATACGAATGCCGGAAAATCCACGATCCTGAACCGGATGCTGGAACAGAATGAAAATCCGTCGGAAGATAAAAAGGTGCTGGAGGAAGACAAACTGTTTGCCACGCTGGACACAACAGTGCGGAAGATCGAACCGAAAGGAAAACGCCCCATCCTTCTGTCTGATACCGTCGGATTCATCAACGAACTGCCGCATTCGCTGGTCAAGGCATTCCGGTCAACACTCGAAGAAGTGCAGTACGCGGATCTTCTGGTACAGGTGATCGACTATTCGGATCCGGATTATCGGGAATGTATGCACGTTACGGAAGAGACGCTGAAGGAGATCGGCGCCGCCGGCATTCCGATGCTGTATGTTTACAACAAGGCGGATAAAATCGCGGATCTTCCGTTTGATCTGCCTGCTGTCCGCCGGGACAGCATCTATATGAGTGCCGTGGACGGGACGGGTATTCCGGAACTCTGGGATCTGATCGAAAAGAAACTGCAGGAGGGGACAGAACCCTGTACTTTCCTGATACCGTACGCACAGGGAGCAGTGCTGCATCAGCTGCAGGAAACAGCGGAAGTCACCGGGATCGAGTACCGCCCGGACGGTACGCTGGTGACAGTCCGATGCAGGCGCGGGGAAAAGGAAAAATACGAGGCATATATTGTTTAGATACCTGCTTTAAAGACATCTGTGTTATACGGGATATATTATTAATATGAAACGCGTTGATTTTGCTGATGGAAAAATTTTTCGGGATATCCTGCAGACCATGCTGCCCATGCTGGTTGCTCAGGTACTCAATCTGCTCTATAATATCGTTGACCGCATCTATATCGCACGCATACCTGCGATCGGTACGGCTGCACTCGGTGCGGTCGGGCTCTGCTTCCCTCTGATCATTCTGATCACCGCCTTTACCAATCTGTTCGGAATGGGCGGCGCGCCGCTTTTCGCTATTGAACGGGGACGCCGTAACGAGCAGAAAGCGGCAGAGTATATGAATACGGCTTTCTTCCTGCTGGTCACAACTGCCATCGTACTTACCGCAGTCGGTGAAGTGTCCGCCAGACCGGTGCTTTCTGTTTTTGGTGCATCCGACCAGGCCATGACCCATGCTCTGCCGTATCTGAGAATTTATCTTCTGGGCACGCTGTTCTCCATGATCGCTGCCGGCATGAATCCGTATATCACTGCACAGGGGTTTTCACTGGTCGGTATGACCACTGTCCTGATCGGCGCCGGTGCCAATATCCTGCTGGATCCGCTGTTTATTTTTGTGCTGCGCCTGGGCATCCGCGGCGCTGCGGCAGCCACGGTATTGTCACAGTTTCTGTCCGCGCTGTTCGTTCTGTGCTTTCTCTTCGGAAAGCGGGCCGATCCCCGTCTGCGCCTTCTTTCACGGGACGAGATCCGCACATGCGGGAAGACGGCCGGTGCCATAGCCGGGCTTGGTATGGCCAGTTTTATTATGATGTTTACAAACAGTCTCGTACAGATCTGTGCGAACAGTGTATTGTCACATATCGGCGGAGATGTCTATGTCTCGGTCATGACGATCATTTCCTCTTCCAGACAGGTCATCGAGACACCGATCCTGGCCATAGCAGAAGGAACGGCGCCGATCATCAGCTACAATTACGGGGCACGAAAGCCGGACAAAGTCAAAGAGGCCGGCATCATCATGTGGCTGATGGGGCTTGCTTACTCCCTGACCATGTGGCTGATCATGCGTGCCCGCCCGGAATGGTTCATCTCGATCTTCAGTTCCGACCGCACGATACTGGCTGATGCGATTCCGGCTTTTCACCTGTATTTTCTTGCTTTTATCTTCATGATATTTCAGTACGGCGGACAGACTATGTTCAAATCCCTGAATAAAAAAGGACACGCGATGTTCTTTTCTCTGTTCAGGAAAGTGATCATCGTGGTCCCTCTGACTTATCTGCTGCCGTATGCTTTTCATCTCGGCACGGACGGAGTATTTCTGGCCGAGCCCATCAGTAATGTTATCGGCGGTCTGGCCTGTTTTATCACCATGCTGCTGACTGTCATGCCGGAGCTGAAGCAGATGAAGCAGAACGGCCAGAAACTTTCCTGATGGTAAACAGGATTTTTACGGGTTCTGACTGTTCTCCTGTCATCAGGAGCGAGGCTTCTCCCTCTTCTCCGGATGTCTTTACATATGTACCGCCCATACCGCCGCGGAGCTGTGCCATATCCGGGCCTATGATCGTTACCGGCCCCTCTGCTTTCAGTTTTAACGCTCCCTGATAGAACGGCAGTATATTGCCGTTCTGATCTCTTGCTGTAATGCGGACTGCCGCCACATCATAGGTCCTTCCCTCACAGAGGTCTGTGTGATCCGCCTCTGCATGAAGAAAGACACCTTCAGCCGGCGATTTGATCACGGTTTTTACAATTTCTCCCCCGCATAACGCTTCGAAACGGTATACTGTGGCAGAACCGCCCCAGCTGCCGATATACTTGCCGAAAAGCCGGTAGGCATCCTCAAAGGTCATCCGGTACCGCTGCATCAGAACAGCGGCTTTAGCGAGGATCCGCGGCGGCATGTGACTGAAGCCATATACGGCCCCGTAATTAAGAAGATCTTTTACCAGTCCGGCCTGCCTTTCCGTAAAGCTTTCGCCTTTCTGCAGCGCATCACCGACAAAATCATCGATCCTGACGGGGGGATGGGCCAGGGCGGTATAGTCCGGATTTTCCGGGGTGTATGTTTTTAAGAGTATGTCGTTTTTATACATGCGCACCTGTTCTGCATTGGTAAACAGATAGATTTCTCCTATGTTTCCGGTGGGATGTTCGCCGATATCCATGGAAGAGATCACTTCCAGAACGGGATTCTGTTCCTGCTGCGCCGCATATACGGCGGCCGCCGGTTTCGGATTTCTGAACATGTCCATGACGCCGTGGTAACAGATCCTGTCTCCGCTTCCGAAATCCCGGTGTGTATTATAATCTGCAAAGCACCATCCGAAGCTGCCGGCGATATCCTGTTCTTTTGCAATGGCATTCAATACCCGGGCATGACGCAGGGCATGCTCCTGCCTGTGGAGTTCGCTGTCAAACGATTTGGTAGGATACATGTGGCCGTTGTATTCAGTGACCATGTATGCCTTCGATCTGTCTGAAGTCACGTTTTTCTTTGGCTCACAGCCGGCATTCGTTCCGCTGTGGGAAAAATCGTTGTATGTGCAGACATCCTCCAGAAGGCTGCTCTTTTTGTGGCAGCGCACGCCTCCGGTCTGACGGGTGTCATCGAGTTCATGCGCGAGGGCATTGGTCCTCCGGTACAGATCGTCATCGTCGGCTGATTCGTTGATCCGTACACCCCACAGGATCACGGAAGGATGATTGCGGTACTGAAGGATCATATCCTGTGTATTGCGGACAGCCTGTTCTTTCCAGGCTTCGTCGCCGATATGCTGCCATCCCGGGATTTCCGTAAAGACCAGAAGTCCGATCTCGTCACAGCGGTCTATGAAATACCGGGACTGTGGATAATGTGAGGTACGAACGGCGTTGAGGCCCAGTTCTTTTTTCAGGATATCCGCGTCATGCTTCTGCTGAGATTCCGGCATCGCGTAACCCACATACGGAAAACTCTGGTGCCGGTTCAGTCCGACGATCTTCAGTTTTCTGCCGTTGAGAAAAAAACCGTCTTTTTCAAATACGGCTGTGCGAAAGCCAAAAGACGTCTCGGCAAGATCGATCACCTTCCCGTTCTGCAGCAGCTCTGTCCGCAGAAGATACAGCTGTGGTGACACGATATCCCAGAGACAGGCTTCCGGTACCGTTAATTCCAGCCGGCAGGCCTCTGACAGTCCATCACCCGCAGGGCGCCTGATGCGGCTGCAGCCGGCGGGGTCTGTCATTTTTTCTGCAAGTATTTTGCCGTCTTTCAGAACAGTCTGCCGGATCTGCAGTTCTCCCTCAGCGTCCGGTATTCCCGGATCAAGCTGCAGCTCTGTTTCTACTCTGCCGGAGAAGCGCACATGATCTGTATATCCCGACTGCAGCATGATATCGGGAATGCCCCGCAGCAGCCGTTCGCCCTGCGGGATCTCCGGCCTGACAAACACATCCATGATCCTCTGTTTCTCTGTAATATCCAGCCAGACTTCCCGGTACAGCCCGCCGTAAGTCATGTAATCGATCACGTATCCGAAGGGAGGAATGTTGAGCTCCTCCCGGCTGTCCACACGGACTGCCAGCAGATTGCTCACGCCGGGTTTCAGATGTTCCGTCAGTTCTGCGGTAAATGACGTATATCCGCAGCTGTGCCGTGCCAGCAGTTTTCCGTTGAGGTATACCTCTGCCTCATGTCCGGCTGCCTCGATCGTGAGAAAGATTCTTTTGTTTTCCCAGGCTGACGGTGCATTGATCACTCTGCGGTATCCGCAGATCATCTGGTACAGAGACTCGTCAAAATAATGATAGGGCGTCTCACGGCAGGTGTGAGGCAGCTGAACGATTTCAAACTGTCCTTGTCCGGCACACTCTGTTTTTTCCGAAAACTCCCGGGTCCATTCTTCCGTAAATTCCCAGTCGTTGTTCAGATATATTCGTTCTCTCATATTCCACTTTCTTTCAGATCAGATTATAGTTTTGTTATGCATATTCTTTATACAGCATTTCGTGTGATGGCTGTATCATACCATATTTCCCCGGAGGAAGAGTACAATTCTCTGGTCATGCACCGGTAATAATGATAGAATGTAGCCTATGGATAGAATAAAAAACAGAATGGGAAGTATAGTATTAAAAGGGATAGCTGTCATAAGTGCTGTGGCTTTTATGACAGCACCGCTGACGTGTTATGCGGAGGAGCAGTCTGCCCCCGCGGCAGACCCGGCTCCTGCGGCTTCTGCAGCGGATCCGGCTCCTGCGGTTCCTGCAGCGGATCCGGCTCCTGTGGTTCCTGCTGATACACCGGGTACCGGCGGGGGAGAGGTTCCCGCGGCACCGGCGGATCCATCCGGTACCGGCAGCGGAGAAACTCCCGCGGCACCGGCGGATCCATCCGATACCGGCAGCGGAGAGAACCCTGCGGCACCGGCAGATCCATCCGATGTGGGCGCAGCGGGAAAAAATTCTGGAACAGCTTCAGAAACAGACGGCAGTTCCGGATCTGCAGAGGCTTCTTCAACTGATACGAACTCCGCGGACGGGACATCTGGCGATACAGAGAAGAGTGAAACGGACTCAGGCAGCGGGGACGGTGACGCGGACTCCCAAAAAAAGGAATCAGAGGGCAAGGCTCAGGCAGCAGTCTGGTATTATTACAGCCGGGGCCGTTCATATGGCACGGGAGTAGCCTCGGACGCGTCGGCCTCAAAAAGAAAGATCCGCAAAGTGCTTCTGACGGATGAGACCCGGAAATGTGTGGAAAGGCTGAATGCCTTACATCCGGAACAGACGGCAGCGGACGGGGAAAAAACCGAAGGCGCAGCGGCAGCGGCCGCCGGGAAAAAGAGTATGGACACGATCGAGCAGATGGGCAGCTGGACGCTTTGTGCCCGTGATAAAAAAGCTCTGGACAGACTGCTGGCTGCTGCGGAAAAAGACGGATATCATATCGGGATCCTGATGATAGATATTAAGACCGGTAAGGGGATTGCCGTAAATTCTGACAGAAAGTTTTACGGAGCGAGCAGTATCAAAGGGCCTTTTATCGTCAGTCTCGCAGCTCTTTATCCACAGACTCTGGAAAAACAGAATACTGCTTTCAAGGCTGTGGCTGTCAATTCTGACAACGGTTCATACAGCAGTCTGGTCGGGATGTACGGCAGAAGATATTATGATGCCTGGCGTGAGGCAGTCGGGGCGGAAGCACCTCTGACAGAGGGGGATTATGCCAGCCTTACGGCAGAGGATCTGGCCAGACTGTGGCTGCTGAATTATCAGTATATTACAGGGAATCCCACATACGGAGAACAGATCGGAGAACTTTTTGAGACTCCTAACCGTTCGGCCATACAGCCGGTGCTGGGGAAATCGTACAAAACGCAGACCAAAGGAGGATGGATCGCGGAGAGGGTCAGGGCTTCTGCCGATGCCGGAATCGTGTATGCGGGAAAGCATCCGTATATCCTTGCGATCGTCTCTGATTACCCGAGCGATCTGAAAAAACTGGAACCGTTCGTAAAACTGATGAACCGGATCCATACGGAAATTACAGAGAACAAACTGACACAGAAACGCATACTCGAATATGTCCGGTAATGAGCGCGGTATGATTTTTCCGGCAGGATTCTGAAATATCCCCTTGTCACAAATGATTTTTGCGGTATACTAAGTATCGGAAATCACATATAACACTTACAGAAGGAGAATAAAGCATATGCCATTAGTTACTTCAAAAGAAATGTTTGCCAAAGCTTATGACGGCGGATACGCCATCGGTGCATTCAATGTAAACAACATGGAGATCGTTCAGGGAATTACGGAGGCGGCTGCAGAACTCAGAGCACCGCTCATTCTTCAGGTCTCCAAAGGTGCCCGCGCGTATGCAAACCATACATATCTGGTGAAACTTGTCGAGGCAGCTCTGATCGAGACCGATCTGCCGATCTGCCTGCATCTGGATCACGGCGACAGCTATGAACTCTGCAAGAACTGTATCGACGGCGGTTTCACATCTGTTATGATCGATGCCTCCAGCAAGCCGTTTGAAGAAAACATTGCTGTCACGAAGCAGG
>CACZSZ010000137.1 GCA_902783945.1 uncultured Lachnospiraceae bacterium | reverse complement strand
CTGGGCGCCGATATGCATCAGCCGCCACTGCGACGTCTGAAAATCACCCAGCTTCAATTCGCCGTTGTCCAGCGCCACCAGCAGATCCTGTGCCCATGGCACGAGCAGCCAGACGATCGTACATCCTTCTATGGATACAGAGCGAAGGATCGCCTCCGGGCTGTTGCCTTTCAGCAGCACAGCGCGGCTGCCGGTGTACAGAGAGCCGAACCAGTGCATCTTTGCGCCGGTGTGATACAGCGGCGGGATGCAGAGAAACACATCCTCGTGCGTCGTCTTGTGATGCAGTGCCTCCATGCGGGCCGACTGGGAAAGTGCCTCGTGACGATGCAGGATCGCTTTCGGAAATCCGGTCGTACCGGAAGAATAATAGATCGCGGCATCGTCCGTCTCCGCAAGGAAGATTCCCGGCGCAATGCTGGACGTATTCGACACGACGCGGTAATAATCTTCTGCATAAGAGGGGCAGGAATCACCGACGAAATAAAGCACACGGTTCTTTCCGACTTCACCGACGATGTCTTCGATCCGGCCGATGAACTCGGGACCGTAAAACAGAATATCCGCATCCGCCAGATCCAGACAGTACTGGATCTCCTTTGCCGTATAACGGAAATTCAGCGGCACCGCCACGGCGCCGGATTTCAATACGCCGAAATAGATCGGCAGCCACTCCAGGCAGTTCATCAGAAGGATGGCGACCTTCTGCCCCTTCTGAATGCCGCGGGCCAGCAGCAGATTGGCAACGCGGTTTGCCTTCTCGTCAAAAACCGACCACGTGATCTCCCGGCGGTAAAAAGCCGTGGACGTCGGCTGGATCAGTTCATATTCTTTCCATGTGACACGCTGCTCCTCCCGGATCTCCGGGTTGATCTCGACAAGTGCCACCTGATCACCGTATAATTTCGCGTTCCGTTCCAGTAAATCGGTAATGGGCATAGTTGTTACTCCTTTTTGATCTAATGTCGCGCGTTAAGCCGTTACGCATTAAACCGCTAAAGCGCTATGTATGAGCATAGCCTTTTTCCGCCGGAAAGTCAAGTCATGAACCGCCTTTGTTCCGGCAATTAGGGGTATTTTATGTGAGCAGAATACCTGTTATACTGTTGCCTGTAGTCCAAAAATGCAAATTAAAACAAAACACCCTTCAGACCACAATTATTTACTGCTCAAAAGACGGGAAAACACAGAAACCATGATTGAAGAACTTTATACCAATATCTACCGCATCGGCGTGCCCCTGCCGGGAAATCCCCTGAAAGAACTGAACAGCTATTTTATTAAAGGAAAGGAGTCCGATCTGCTGATCGATACGGGTTTCCGCCGGGAACCGTGCCTGAAAGCGCTGCAGGCAGGTCTGGAAGAAATCGGCTCCGACCCGGCCCGGCGCGATGTACTGCTGACACATCTGCACTCCGATCACAGCGGACTGGCAGATCTGGTCGTCGGCAGAGAACGCAAAGTATTTATCCACGAAACAGATCTCGCACTGCTGCATCGCTTCCGTGAGACGACGCTCCCGGAATTCCGTTACCAGCGATTCATTTCAGAAGGTTTTTCCAGAGAGCTGCTGGAAGAAATGTACCGCACAAATCCGGCCATGACAGAGGCCATGGACAGCACGGCCTGTACGTTTGTGCCGCTGCGGGACGGGGACCGGATCCCCGCCGGCGGCTATATGCTGGAAACGCTCTGCGTACCCGGCCATACACCCGGCAACTGCATGTTTTATCTTCGTAATGAGCAGATCCTGTTCAGCGGTGATCATGTGCTGTTCGATATCACACCAAATATCACCTACTGGCCCGGCGCGGCGGACTCCCTCGGAGATTATATCAACAGTCTGAAGCGGTATCTCGATCTGCCCGTACACATGACGCTGCCCGGGCACCGGCAGACCGGCATCTACAAAGAACGTGTTGAAGAGCTGCTTGTACATCATGTGCGCAGACTTTCCGAAGCATATGCCATCGTACAGAAACATCCCGGCCTGAACGCCTGCGAGATTGCCGGACTGATGAAATGGAAAATCCGTGCCGCCTCATGGGAGACTTTTCCGGTCGTCCAGAAGTGGTTTGCCGTCGGAGAATGCCTGGCGCACCTCGATTATCATATGCAGCGCGGCCGGCTGCGGGCCGAAACCGGATCCGACGGAATCCGGCACTACTATGAAAACCCGGGCTGAACTCCGGGAGTACATGGCTGTTCGATTTTTATTTACTTCACTGCGATAAAGTGTTACTATTATTTTTAAGACATTTTTCTTGCTATCTTATTATTTAATCAAATCTGAAAGTACAAGCGAGGTATGCAGCGTATGAAACAACTGATGCTGGGCAATAAAGCATTTGCCCGCGGCCTGTACGAAGCCGGATGCCAGTTCGTGTCCAGCTATCCCGGCACCCCGAGCACGGAAGTCACCGAAGAGGCCGCTTTGTATGATGAAATCTACTGTGAGTGGGCTCCCAATGAAAAGGTTGCCATGGAAGCCGCATTCGGCGCCAGTCTGGCCGGAAAGCGCTCCTTCTGCGGTATGAAACACGTCGGTCTGAATGTGGCCGCCGACCCGCTCTTTACCATGTCGTACACCGGTGTCAACGCCGGCCTGGTCATCTGTGTGGCGGATGACGCGGGCATGCATTCTTCACAGAACGAACAGGACAGCCGTCATCACGCCATCGCAGCCAAGCTGCCGATGCTGGAGCCGTCCGATTCCGCCGAGACACTGGCCTTTGTAAAAAAAGCCTATGAACTCTCCGAGGAATACGACACACCGGTCATTGTCAAGATGTGCACCCGGATCGCGCACTCCCAGTCCATTGTCGAGACGGGTGAACGCACGGTTCCGGAGAAAGCCTACGAAAAAAACATCGCCAAGTATGTCATGATGCCGGGCATGGCCAAGCGCCGTCATCCGATCGTCGAAGAACGCACAAAGAAACTGCGCGAATACGCAGAGACCTGTGATCTGAACCGCATCGAAAATCCCGGAAAAGAAATCGGTATCATCACCTCTTCCACATCCTACCAGTATGCGAAAGAGGTTTTCGGAGACCGTGCATCCATACTGAAACTGGGACTGGTCAACCCGCTCCCGGAAAAACTGATCCTGGACTTCGCGGCATCTGTTGACCGGCTGATCGTGATCGAGGAACTGGATCCCATTTTCGAAGATCACTGCCGCCGTCTCGGCCTGAAAGTCGAAGGCAAGGACAAGCTGCCGATGATCGACGAGTTTTCTCAGAATCTGGTTGCGAAGGCATTCGATCAGGAAGTCCATACCGGTACGGCTCTGGAAGACGAGATCCCGATGCGCCCGCCCGTCATGTGTTCGGGCTGCCCGCACAGAGGCATGTTCTATATACTGAAGAAAAATAAAGTGACCGTCCTCGGCGATATCGGCTGTTACACGCTCGGTGCCGTCGCACCGCTGCAGACGATCGAGATG
>CACZSZ010000136.1 GCA_902783945.1 uncultured Lachnospiraceae bacterium | reverse complement strand
GGCGGCATATTTCAATACGGTATAGTGGTTGTATAAGGGCTTTGGCAAAGAGGGGTTTACCGTATTATTCGGCCATGGCAGAAAAGTGTAAAAGGGGAAGCCTATGAGTAAGCTTGTTGAAATGAAAAACATTTACAAGAGCTTCTTCGGAGTGGAAGTACTTCACGATGTGAATTTCGAAGTGGACCCTGGGGAGGTCGTTGCACTCTGCGGCGAGAACGGCGCTGGAAAGTCCACGCTGATGAAGATCCTTGCAGCGGTCTATACCTGCGACAGCGGCGAAGTGCTGGTCGGAGGAAACCCGGCTCCGAAAAATGCTACGACGCTGGATATGGCAGGCATGGGTGTTTCCATGATCCACCAGGAACTGAACCTCATGGACCATCTGACGGTAGCCCAGAATATCTTTCTGACCCGTGAGATCATGGGGAAAAACGGTCTGATCGACCATCGCCAGATGAACGTGGAGGCAAAAAAGCTTCTGGATATGCTTGGGCAGAGCGATATTGACCCAAAAGAATATGTCCGGAATCTGAAGATCGCGCAGAAACAGATGGTCGAGATCGCCAAAGCCGTTTCTTTCGATGTAAAAGTCCTGATCATGGATGAACCGACGTCCATGCTGACAACTCGTGAGACGACTATCCTGTTCAACCTGATCCGAAGGCTGGCTTCCGAAGGGATGGGTATCGTCTATATCTCTCACCGTCTGGCCGAGATCAAGGAAGTCTGCGACAAGGTGACAATTCTCCGGGACGGCAACTTCATCGCGACAAAGAATGTAGCCGAGATCAGCGAACAGGAAATTGCGAATCTGATGGTCGGCCGGGAAGTCACCTATAAGGTTGCCGGGAACTTCAAAGGCGATCCGGACGACGTACTGCTGGAAGTGAAAAACGTATCTGACGATTTTCTGCAGAATCTGTCCTTCAAGGTGCGCCGCGGTGAGATCCTCGGTTTTTCGGGACTGGTAGGAGCCGGCCGTTCAGAACTGATGGAGTTTGTGTTCGGCATCCGGAAATGTAAAACCGGAGAGATTTTTGTAAGGGGAAACAAGGAAGTAATCCGCTCGCCGAAAGACGCGATCCGTCTGGGACTTGGGTTTGCCACGGAAGACCGCCGTCAGACAGGGCTGCTCCTGAGAAGGAGCATCCGGGAGAACATAAACCTGATCGATCACATCCGCAAGCCGGGGAACTGGCTGCACGCGGCGGAGATGGCGGACAACACCAGCAGGCTGATCAAAGAACTGAACATCAAATGCTATTCACAGGATCAGTACGCTTCGGATCTTTCCGGCGGCAACCAGCAGAAGGTAGTCTTCAGCAAATGGCTGCTGGCGGAACCGGAAATCCTGATCCTGGATGAGCCCACACGCGGGATCGATGTCGGTGCCCGTGCGGAGATCTACGATATCATAGAGAAACTTGCTGATAGCGGAAAGGCGGTTGTCATTGTGTCGTCCGATCTGACAGAAGTCCTGAGTGTCTGCCAGAGAGTCATCATCATGCACGAGGGCAGGATCACCGGGGAACTGGAAAGTGAGGAGTGCACGGAGGAAGTCATTATGCAGTACGCCACCAATGTTGCAGCGGCAAAGGAAGGAGAAAAGACTGCATGAGCACAGAAAAGGAACAGAGTCGATTCGGAAAGATCTGGTCGAACTACAGGATCGTATTTGTTTTCATTATCTTCTATATAGTCTGTACGCTGCTGACGCACGGCAAGTTCGGTACATGGAACAACATGAGCACCATCCTGCGCAACGCGTCCACGATCGGCGTGATCGCGCTCGGCATGACTTTTGTCATTATTGCCGGCGGCATGGATCTGAGCAGCGGCCCAGTACTTGCCTGTGTCGGTTCTATCTTTATTTTCCTGCAGGGTGCCGGTTATCCGCTGATCCTTCCGGTCGTGGTCTGTATCGCGGCGGCGATCGGTATTGGTCTGGTCAACGGCCTCATCATTACAAAGGCAAAGATACCGCCGTTCATAGTCACGCTGGCGATCGGTATCATCGCCCGTTCGGTCACGACGTTCATCTGTCAGGGCAAGACGGTTACCGGCAATAACCAGGACCTGTTTGTCAAGAAGATCGGCAATGGCAGCATCGGGAGTATCCCGAACCCGCTGATCATCATGCTGGTCCTGGCGGTCATTCTGACCATCATCCTGACCAAGACGAAGCTTGGCACATACATCATCAGTGTCGGATGCAATGAAAATGCGGCGCGGTACTCCGGCATCAACGTGGAACGGATCAAGATCATTACCTATATGATCGTGGGCGCCTGCACCGGTATTGCGGCGGTCATCGAGATGTCCCGGATGGTTGCAGTCTCCTCGGTCTCGTCAGGACAGGGATATGAATTCGACGCGATCACGGCGGTGCTGGTCGGCGGCACGGCGCTGGAAGGAGGCAGAGGCACAATTTACGGAACCGTCATAGGGGCAGTCCTGCTTCAGTTCGTGAACAACATGATGGTCCAGATGAACATCTCCATTTATCTGGCGGGCACACTGAAGGGTATCATTATTTTCCTGGCAGTGTTCCTGAATTCCCGCAACAGGAGCGGAAGCTGAGGAGCGGTAATGAACGGCAGAGAAAGAGCTGTATCATTATAGGAAGAAACTTGTAGTTGTTGTGCACTTCATTCATTTTATCTCAATATTACATTAAGGAGGATGAAAAATGAAAAAGAGAGTAGTAGCGTTGTTTACAGCTGCGGCCATGCTGGTTTCTATGTTTGCCATAGGAACAGTTGTTTCTGCTGAAGAGGAAGAGAAGGACATCCCGTACGTTGCCGTTTCCCTTCCGCCGGCTGAAAACGCATGGCAGGCCAATTTTGCCGAGATGATCGACAAGAAGATGGCTGAGGCTCAGGAAGAAGGCGTTCTGACGTATTCTCTGAAGAGCTCACAGGATGCTGCTGACCAGATGAACGTCATCCAGACATTCAAAGACGACCCGGATCTGGATTTCCTGGTAGTCCTTCCCGTCGATGGCGCACAGCTGACAGCGACAGTTGAAGAAGTTTACGATTCAGGTATCCAGGTCATCGTTCTGGACCGTGACATCAGCTCCGACAAGAAGACGGCGTTCGTAGCCGGCGATAACTATGGCTGCGGTGTTGCTGCTGCGGAATTTATTCAGGACTACTTCAAAGATCAGGACGAGGTCAAATACGTTAACCTGCGTTCCTATGCCGGTACCGAGATCGACCTGTCCCGTTTCAACGGCTTCAACGACATCATCTCCAAAGATCCGAAGTTCGTCAACCTCGGCGAAGCAGACGGCGAGTTCAACAGCACAGCCGGATTCGAAGCTATGTCCAACCTGCTGGCAGCCAATGACCAGATCGACTTCGTCTATACTCATGACGATGAGACCACGACCGGTGCTCTGACAGCGATCGAGCAGGCCGGCCGCGATGACATCCAGCTGATCACCGGCATGGGCGGTACTGTTACTGCTCTGAGAGAGATCGCAGAAGGCACAGGCCCCCACAAGATGACTGCTGCATATTTCCCGGCAGACATGGCTGAAATCGCTATCAAAGCTATCCTGACCTATGCAGAGACCGGCGAGATCGAGAAAGAGCTTCTGTTTGAGTCCTATCCGATCACGAAGGACAATGTTGAGGAATTCCAGGACAAAGCATACGAATAAGCTGTATCTCCTTGAAAAAAGGGAGCCCTCCGGGGCTCTCTTTTTGTTTGACTGAAACTGTATATGGATGGAATATACGTATTTACTGGCGCTGCATATGGATGGAATATTCATACTTGTCAGCAAGGATTTTGCTTTCCGCATATTCCAGCAGGCCAAGACTGCAGGAAGAAATGCGGCGGCTGAGAAGGATCGGCGTTCCCTGAGGGATCTGCAGGACCTGTGCGTCGATAAAACTGCATCCCGCAGCGGAAATGGTCTCGTCTACCTCGGTGATCAGGATATGGTATTTTTCCTGAAACAGCCGGTAAATAGACACGAATGTGTTTTCATACTGCTCCAGTCCCGGAAGCCAGTCCGGACGGTAATAACTGCAGGAATAGACGACCGGATCACCGTCTGCGCAGAGAACCCTCTGAATGCGGTATACCTGACCTTTTGCATCAAGGTGCAGTGCCTTGGAGACCTTTTCCGGAGCGTCGACCAGATCAATGCTCATTCCCTGAACGGTGACCTGAAATCCGCGTTCCATCAGTGAAGTTGTGATCGTTGTGATCGAATTCAGGGACTGTGTCGTTGTTTTTTCCAGTACGACCGTGCCGTGTCCCTGACGGATGGAAAGGCGTTCTTCCTGTGCAAGCATACTGATCGCCTTGCGGATCGTGGTGCGGCTTACGCCGTATGCTTCCTGAAGCTGGGTCTCGGTCGGGATCATGGAACCGACAGGATAGGTACCGTCAGAAATCTTGCGTCTGATATCCGAATAAACTGTGCGGTAAGCGGGCGTTCTTGTCATGAAAGCCTCCGAAATGATAACACTGCCGAAAAATATCTAAAAGATACGTATGATACTAAAAATATGCTATGCTTTAGATATGTATTACATGTATGTATCATACTTCCCTGCGTGCAAATTGTCAATGATACCGGAACGGTATATATTGACGCGAATAGATAATTACGTTATTATTAAAAAGAAAACATAATTATCTATTTTGCAATGATTAGGAGAGGATTATGACGGCAAAAGAAGCTGCTCAGCTGATCGATATCAGTGCTGTCCGTACACAGCACACGAGGGCAGATATCGACGAACTTGTAGTGTATGCGAAAGAGTATTCTTTCATTAACGTGCACGTATTGCCGAACTGGATCGCCTATCTGGCGGAAAAGCTTAAAGATATTCCCGATGTGTATGTGGGAGCTCCGTGCGGCTTTCCGTCGGGAGGACATTCGACGGAAGTTAAAATTAAGGAAGCCGAACAGATGATCCGTGACGGTGTGGAAGAAATGGATATCGTCATGAACGTCGGACGCTTCCGCTCCGGAGAGTATGACTATGTTCTGGATGAACTCAGACAGATCATTTCGCTGAAGAAAGAGTATATGAAAACAAAGGTTCTGATCGAACTGAACTGCCTCTCGGATGAGGAACTGCCCAAAGCGTGTGAGATCGTAGCGGCATCGGGAGCTGATTTTCTGAAGACCGGAACCGGATGGGTACCGGGCGATGCCAATATAGACCGGATCCGGAAGATCAAAGAAATCGTCGGGAACTCGGTAAAGATCAAAGCTGCCGGCGGAATCCGGACGAGGGAAGAATTTGATCAGCTTCTGGAGATTGGTGTGGACCGGTTCGGGATCAACACACAGTCCGCGCTTGAGATCGTCAGGAGTTTTGAATAAAGGCGCATGGCGCAGGATGTGGGGGGTGACGGACAGATGAAATACATCGCGTATGATCTGGGAACCGGCGGCGTCAAAGCTTCACTGTACGGCGAAGAACTGCAGACGCTGGGAAAATCGTTTATCGAGTATCCGACATACTATCCCAAAGACAATTACCATGAACAGCGGCCGGAAGACTGGTGGAAAGGTATTGTGGAAAGCACCCGGAGGCTTCTTTCTGATACAGGTGTGCAGGCGGAAGAGATTGCCTGTCTGGCACTTTCCGGACACAGTTGTGTAGCGGTCCCTCTGGATGCGGAAGGTTCTCTGCTTCTGGAACAGGTCCCGATCTGGTCGGATACTCGTGCACAGGCTGAAGCAGACAGTTTTTTTGAGCGGGTAGACCGCGACGAGTGGTATCTGACGACCGGCAACGGGTTTCCGCCGGCCTGCTACTGTCTGTTTAAGCTGATGTGGCTGCGGATCCACGAACCGGAGTTGTTTGCGAAGATCGATAAAGTTGCCGGTTCCAAAGACTATATCAATTTCAGACTGACGGGACAGATCGCGACCGATCATTCATATGCATCCAGCTTCGGCACGTATGACCTGAAAGCCGGAGAGGTCCGTCAGGAATTTCTGGATGCCGCGGAAATACCGTCAGAGATTTTTCCGGTGATCATGCCCTCACATACGGTGCTGGGTACGATCACGGAAGAGGCAGCAAGGGAGACAGGTCTTTCTGTGCACACAAAAGTGGCCTGCGGAGGTGTGGATAACGCGTGCATGGCCATGGGCGCAGTCGGTGCAGAGGAAGGAAAAGTATATGTTTCGCTGGGGTCTTCAAGCTGGATCCCGGTCAATTCCCGGGAACCTGTGCTGGACGTAAAGACCCGGCCATATGTCTTTGCACATATTGAAGAAAATATGTTTACGTCTGCCTATTCGATCTTTGCGGGAGGCAGTTCTTTCCAGTGGGTCCGCAATCAGCTTTGCCGGGATCTTGCCGGTGATCCGGATGCCTATACGCGTATGGGGGAACTGGCGGAAAAAGTACCGATCGGTTCTAACGGTATTCTGTTTAATCCCAGTCTGGCCGGCGGGACCAGTCAGGATAAGAGCATCAATGTACGCGGTTCGTTTGCGGGCCTGCATCTCGGAACGACCAGGGAGGACATGATCCGGGCCGCTATGGAAGGCATTGCTCTGAATCTCCGGATTTCGCTGGACTATCTGGAAGAAAAAGTGCCGCTTGAAAAAGAAATGCTGTTCTGCGGAGGCGGCAGTAAAAGCCCGTTCTGGATGCAGATGTTTTCGGATATCTTCAATATGGATGTTATTAAAACCAACATCGATCAGGACGCCGCTTCGCTCGGTGCGGCAGCAATCTGTGCGAGGGCGGACGGGATCCGGGCAGATTACAGTTTTGTGCCCGGTCTGCATCATATTGAACGTCGCTGCAGTCCCGATGCGCCGTCGCATGCACAGTACGAAAAACTTCTGAAAATCTTCAGGCATTTCAGCGATGTATGTGCGGATCTCGGGGATTATATGAAAGAATACGGTGCCTGAAGTATTTTGCCCGCTCTGGGTTACCAGCGGGAGGGCGTACGCACGGGGCAGCGCGTAAGCAGATAAAGTTGTCATGATACATTTCTAAGAAAGGATTACGGTATGAAATTAGGATTTTTTGCTGCAAACTATGCACATCTTTCCATTGAAGAGGTCGCAAAGATCGCAAGTGAGAACGGTTATGAAATGCTGGAGCTTCCCGCATACATCGACAACGGACAGCTGGACTGCGATGAGATCATCAAAGGGAATAACGCGAAGAACCTGCGTCAGATGATCGAAAGCTATGGCCTCGGCATTTCCGCATTGTCCAATCACGCGGATACGATGCTGATCATGGGACCGCATACGGAAGATACTGATGCGATCTTCAAAGGCACGCCTGAAGAAAAGATCAAATACGGGACGGAGAGCCTGCTGAAAACTGCACAGGCAGCCAATGCACTGGAAGTTCCGGTCGTCAACGGATTCACGGGCGTAACCAATTTCGGACGGTATTTTCCGTTCCCGAGCGCCACGGGCTGGGAGGATATGGAAAAACTGTTTGTGGAGCGTTTCATACCGATCCTGGACAAGATGAAAGAATACGGTGTGAAATTTGCCATGGAACCGCACCCGAACAACATGATCTATGACCTGCATACCGCGAAGCGGGCGATCGAGCTGCTCGACGGACATCCCTGTTTCGGCTACAACCTCGATCCTGCCAATCTGATGTGCACCGGCGGTGTGCTTCCGGAATGCTTCGTGGATGAGTTGGGCGACCGAATTTTCCATGTACATGCAAAAGACGCGGAGATCGTCCGCCACAATATCCAGCGCGGCGGCGTCATGATGCACGGTGACTGGCAGAGGCTGGACAAATCCTTCCGGTTCCGCATTCCGGGCTGGGGCAGCGTCGACTGGAAGAAGTTCATCACCGAGCTTGCCATGGTCGGGTACGATTATGTTTTGAGTTACGAACATGAAGATGTCACCATGAGCGTAGGCGACGGTGTGGAAAAGGTCGTGGCGTATCTGAAACCGCTGCTGATCAAGGCGCCGTATGAAGGCAGAAGAGACAAAATCTTCAACCAGCCCAGAGATTGAGGCAGTCCGGAAACAGAGGAGGAAAATGAAATGACAGGAACAATGAAGGCTATGGTGGTACAGGAACCGTTTAAGATGGAGTATCTGGATGTTCCGATACCGGTGATCGGTGACGATGAAGTATTGGTCAAGATCAAAATGTGCGGCATCTGCGGCAGTGACAAGAGTATTTATTCGGGAAAATATGCCAGAGAAAAACTGCCGTTTATCCCCGGACATGAATTCTGGGGCATCATTGAAGAAACCGGCAAAAATGTGAAGAATGTAAAACCGGGAGACCGGGTGGCAGTCGATATCTGTCTGACCTGCGGTACCTGTTATTTCTGCCGCCACGGAGACGGCCTGCTGTGCGAGACGTTTACACAGCTGGGCATCCACACAGACGGCGGATTTGCGGAATACGTCAAGGCACCGGGGAAAAACTGCTATCTGCTTCCGGACGATATGGACGATTATCTGTGCGGATTTGTAGAGCCGCTCACAACCGTTATCCATGCTTCACAGCGCATGCAGCCGAAAATCGGCGACAGTGTTGTCGTCATAGGTATGGGACTGGGGCTGCTGCACGCACAGATGGCAAAACACAGGGGCTGCGCGCCGGTTATTATCGTCGGGACAAATGCAGATAAAGGCCGGTTTGACACAGCCAGGGAGATGGGTGCCGACTATGTGATCAACGGCGACGAAGAAGATCCGGTGGAAGCCGTGTTCCGCATTACGAATGGTGTAGGAGCAGATAATGTACTGGAAGCTGTGGGTACACCGGAGACTTACGAAATGGCATTCAGGATGCTGCGCCGCGGCGGCAAACTGGAGGCTTTCGGCATCTGTGCTGAAGATGCTTTTGCAAAAATCCGGCCTTATGAATTTGTTCTGGGAGAGAAAAAGGTGAGCGGCTCCTGCGCCGGATTCGGCAATAACTGGGCCGAGGCGATCCGCCTTCTGGAATACGGCATTATCAAACCGCAGAAGATGTTCTCCATGGCTATCCCGCTGGAAGAGCTTCCGCAGATGATGGAAGAATTCAAAACACGCAGAGACCTGATCAAAGTGTTTGTCGTGCCGGGACTCAAAGAACGCATTGTTTTCTGACAAAACTGCATTGATAACAGGAAAGAGGCTGTCGCATTATGCACTCTATGCGCTTCATGCGACAGCTCTTTCTGCGGATGATGCAGGATTTCAAAGGTATACGCTCAGGTAGACCTGCAGGTTTGCCTTCTGGTCAAGTTTCAGTTTTTTGCGGATGTTTGCCCGGTGATAGTCAACGGCTTTTTTGGTGATGCAGAGTGTATCCGCGATCTGCTTGGAACTTTGTCCTTCTTTGATCATGGTGGCCACCTGGATCTCACGCGTCGTCAGATTGATCGCGCGTGAGTGGCGCCGGCGTGTGATGGGATAGACGGACTCCTCGATCATGGAAGAAAGGATCCGGCCATCCTGTCCGATCCTGCTCTGGATATATTCTACGGCAGGCCGGACATAGGTCTCCATATTGTTGCGCACGGTTTCTTCCAGATCGCGGAGGCGCTGTTCGTTTTCCTCCAGTGATTTTTTCAGAAGGCTGTTTTCCTGTTCAAGAAGCAGAATTTTTCTGTTTGCGTTTTCCAGCATTTCCGCGGTATGGCGCTGTTCCGTCAGGTTATAGGAGTATTCCAGGATCAGGACGGTCTCGCCGGCTGCGTTCAGCACAGGGACTGTGTGGACGTGCTGATAGAACGGCTCTCCTGTTTTTTCGTCCGTACCGCAGTCGTGGATGACGTTTGCTGGACCTTTTGTCTGCATACTGACCCTGGCCGGACACTGCACGCAGGCACCTTTCTGATTGTTGTGGAACAGGCGGTAACACTTAATATGGTAGTTCTTGCGCCCGCCGGCAAACCAGCGCTGCATGGCCTTGTTCGTATACAGTACCTTGAAATCCGGAGTCAGGATCGTAAATCCGTTCGGAAGAGTATCGATGATGGAAAGCAGGGTCTGATTGTTGGCAAAAAATTCTTCCGGACTTTCAGCCTGCACCTGCAGGGCAGTTTCTTCTGCCGACAGCCATTTGTGAAATTCCTGCAGGCTTTCGTGAAACAGAGCGGTATCCATGATCAGTACTCTTTGTTGAAAAGCTTGTCCTGACGGCCTTCATACGGCGCTTCGATCAGGAGCGGTTTCAGATAGGCGGCAACTTTTTTGACACCGTCCATACGGCTCATGGTGACATCTTCGTGTTCATAGCTCAGCGATCCGTCGTAGCCGACCATGGACAGTTCGGTGATGACGCTCTTCCAGTTGATCTGCCCCCATCCCGGGATGCGGAAGCGATACGTATGATCCAGATCGTGCATGTCGCCCTGCATAAGAGCGCCGCCGTAGCCGATATTCTGCGAAGCCATTTCCGCATCTTTCGCGTGAACATGATAGATGCGGTCTTTCAGAGTATCGATCAGCGTTGCCGGATTGATCTGAAGATACAGTGTATTGGCCGGGTCAAAGTTGTATCCGAGAGCCGGATGGTAATCAACGAGCTGCAGTGCGCGCACAGCAGTTTTAATATCGTAGACAAAGCTGTTCGGATGGATCTCAATGGCGAAACGGACACCGTATTCCTGGAATTTGTCCAGGATCGGTGTGAAGCGCTCAACAAACTGTTCTTCATATTCTTTCCAGCCTTCGCCATAGGGAAAGAAGAAGAAGCGGCCCCAGTTTTCAACACCGGGATAGCCGACGACCGTCTGCACGCCGAGGGCATTGGCGGCCTGTGCCGTTCGGATCAGGCTTTCCGTCCCGTGTTTGATCTTTTCTTCGGGTGTGCCTCTGAAGATGAAATCCGTATCTTTTCCTGTGGGTCCCATGATCAGGAAGGAGTCGGAATGATTGCTCAAAGCCTGGATCGTCATACCATAGCTCTCAACCATGCTGCGGATCTGTGATGCTGTGTTTCCCTTTAATACGTCTGCTGTTTCCAGCTGACCGTTGCCTTCGTAGGCCGGGATCTCGATGGTCTCATACCCGTATGGGGCGATCATCCGAACGACTTCTTCCAGTGGTTTTTCCGTGAAGTTAGCGGTAAAAAATCCCAGTTTCATAACAGCGTTTCCTTTCGTTTGCGTGAGTATATTCTTTGTATAAAATAGTTGCTGATAATTACCATTATATTATATACAGACATATTGTAACCGCAATAAAAACGGCGGAAAATCCGTTGTTTATCCTAAAAAAGATACTAGTGGATACTGGTATCACCGGGTATACCAGCATATACCAAGTCGTTTTTTAGTATGTTACATGGATTTGAGGACATAAAATACGGACTACAATGATAATGACGAATATTATCCTGGATTAGAAAAGGAGTTCCGCATGCCGCAGATCTATACCGTGACGTTAAACCCCGCGATCGATATGATGCTGTACCTGGGAAAATTCGAGCCGGCAGTGACGAACCGGATTTCCCGGACGCAGGCGTGGCTGGGAGGCAAGGGAACCCATGTGTCGCTTGATCTCAGGATCATGGGACTTGATAATGTGGCGCTCGGGATCGCACACGGCGAGACAGGGCGGAAAGTTATCCGGTTTCTGGAAGAAAGCGGGGTCAGAACAGCGTTCCAGCAGTATGAAGGCGCGGAAACGCGCACCAACTATCTTATCGTAGAAGACAGCGGCCGTACGACGACACTGTCCAACCGGGGAGAAATGCTGTCAGAAGAGATCATCAGCAGTTTCATCAGCCATCTCCGCGGACTTCTGAAAAAGAATGACTGGCTGGTCCTGTCCGGGGACGCTTCCAACTGCCCGGATCCGTTTATTTATAAAAGGATCATGGAACAGCTGTCTGATCTGGAACTGAAAGTATTTATGGATGCCAGCGGTGAAACACTAAAACGGTGCGCCGCCGCGCGGCCGTATCTGATCAAGCCTAACAGGGATGAGCTGGCGTATCTGACAGGACTGCCGGCAGGATCGGAAGAAGAGATCCAGGCGGCGGTGAGGAAGATAGAACCGTACGGAATTCCGATCACAGCGGTTTCCCTGGGTGAGGACGGTTCACTGGTCAAAAACGGACCGGATTTGTATCGGGTGCGTGCGCCGAGGATCGATGCTGTCAATACGAACGGCTGCGGGGACTGCTTTCTTGCCGCCATGGTATATGGTATCCGGAAGGAACTGCCGTTTGAGGAGACGCTGCGGGTCGCCACGGCGGCTTCGGCAGCGACAGCAGAATCCCAGCTGTCGGCCGGATATGATACGGCGCGCGCCAAAGAACTGGAACGGGATGTACAGATTGAAAAACTCTAGCACGAGAACGGTAAGGAGGGGAACATGAATCTGTCGTACTATGACATGCGCGTGGAGATGTGCAAAGTGGCAAAAATGATGTGGGACAAGCGGCTGACCAATGCGGCCGGAGGGAACTTTTCGGTCAAGGTCGATGAAAACCGGATCCTGCTTTCTCCGTCCATGATGTCAGAGGAAAAACACTGCGAGATGCAGCCGGAAGATTTTCTGCTGATCGATTACGACCAGAACATTCTGGAAGGTACAGGCAGGCTTTCCCGCGAGACACTGATGCATGTGCTGATCCTGAAAAATTTTGACCATATAGGTTCGGTGATCCATGCACACCCATTTTACTGTATGCCGTATGTTGCTTTCGGGAGGCCGATCCCGAATGTGACGGAGGCAACAATGGGACGCGGTCCCGTCGGTGTGATCCCGTGGAAGCAAGCCTATTCCGACGAATTGTCGGTCGGTGTGTATGAATACTGGGAAGAACACCGCGAACTGGCTCAGAAAAAACCGATCGGGGGCATTATGGAATACCACGGCGTCGTGGTTTCCGGGGACTCGGTCTATAAAGCGTACAGCATGCTGGAAAGAATTGAATGCGACGCGTTCTGCAACCTGTCGAAAGCCGCTGTCATGGCGACACAGATGGAATGTATTCCGACACTGAAATGAATATACTGGCGTTTGATCTGGGAGCCAGCAGCGGAAAGCTGTATCTGGCAAAGTATAAAGAAAATACGCTGACACTGGAAACAGTCAGCCGTGTGGAAAACGGACCGGTCGCATTCGGCGGAGGTCTGTACTGGGATATTCCCGGAATCTGGCGTGCTGTTCTTTCAGGGATCCGCGAGGCAGTCCGGAAGACGAATGATCAGATCGAGTCGATCGGGTTCGACAGTTACTGCAACGATTTCGGGCTGGTTGCGGAAAACGGGGATCTGCTGTCGCAGGTGCGCTGTTACCGGGACCCCAGAACAGCCCGTCATGAAAAACAGATGGACGCGGTCATGGAGCCGGAAGAATTGTACCGCATCAACGGAAACCAGAAAGGCCTGTTCAATACGCTGCCGCAGTTATTCGCGATGAAGCAGGAAGGACAGGACTGGATGCTGGAAAACAGCCGGTACGCGCTGTTTGTCTCGGATCTGTTTGCGTATTATCTGACGGGAAATGCGGTCACGGAATATACAACGGCATCCGTTACACAGATGTTTGATTACGCAGCCGGAGACTGGAATGATTTTGTTCTGGAACGGTTCGGTATCAGGCGTTCTCTGTTTGCTCCACTGATCATGCCTGGCGCGCTGACCGGTATGACATCCGGACAGATCAACAGAGAACTGCAGACAAAAGGGTTTGCGGTCCGGGCCGTATGCCAGCATGATACGGCGTCCGCCTTTCTGGGCTCTGTCGGCGGTGAGAACAGCGCCATTATCAGTTCCGGTACCTGGTCGGTCGTCGGCACGGAGACAGATGCCCCGGTGATCCGGCCGTATGGCTTTGAACACAATATCGCCAATGAGGGCAGCGTACCCGGGCATCACCGGATTCTGAAAAATACGATGGGTACCTGGATACTGCAGGAGATCGCGAGAGAACTGAAAGATCGCGGAGAGGAGTGTTCCTTCGGGGAACTGGACCAGGAAGCGGAGAAGTATATCGGCAGCAGCTGTACGGCAGATGTGGATGATCCGCGTTTCTATGATCCGGGACATATGATCGAAAAGGTACGTGAACATTGTATGGAGCGCCGGGGAAGAGCACCCGAAAGCCTCGGTGAAATGGTATATGCCGTACAGGCAGGTCTGGCCCTCCGGTATCGCATGGCGGTTGAAGAACTGGAGACGCTGACAGGGAAAGAACTGACAAAGATCAACATCGTCGGCGGCGGTTCGCAGAGTGATCTGGCCTGCCGTCTGACGGCGGATATCTGCAGACGGCCGGTCCTGGCCGGCCCCGCGGATGCGACGGCACTCGGAAATGTGATTGTCCAGCTGATGGCAGCGGGTGTCTTTTCATCAATAGAAGAAGGACGGCGGCAGATCCGGAAAGATTTCCCGATAAAGGAATACAGGCCGGTACAGGATCTGAAAACGCAGATCGGATATACAGAAACATGATCCGGCAGAAGGAAAGGAGTGAAGGATGAGGGTATACAGAACAGGAGTGGTCGGAACCGGGTTTATCGGCAAGGTGCATATCGAAAATGTCCGGCGGCTGGGAAATGTGGAGGTCGTTGCTCTTGCTGACAAATTCCAGGCGGCTGAAACGGCGGAAGCGATGAACGTGCCTCATTATTTTGAGGATTTCCGCGAGATGATCGATACCATGGATCTGGACATGGTGCATATCTGTACGCCGAACAACACGCATTTCGAAATCGCCATGTACGCGCTGGAGCATGGTGTAAACGTGATCTGCGAAAAGCCGATGACCACTTCGATCGGAGAGGCGAAGATCCTGTGTGAAAAAGCAGAAGAGACCGGACTGGTGGCAGCAATCAACTTCCACAACCGCTTCTATCCCATGACGAACCATATGATGAATATGATCAAAGACGGCGAGCTCGGCGATGTATTTTCCATATCCGGAAGCTACTGCCAGGACTGGCTGCTGTACGATACCGATTACAGCTGGCGTCTGAATACGGAAGAGTCCGGCGACACCCGCGTGATCGCGGATATCGGTTCGCACTGGATGGATCTGGCGGAATTCGTGACGGGACAGAAGATCGTGGAAGTCTGCGCGGATTTCCAGACGATCCATGAATTTCGCAAAAAACCGAATAAGACAGTACTTGCGTTCTCGACAGAGACGTTCTCGGAAGAGGACTACACGAAAATCCCGGTCAGCACGGAAGACAATGCCAGTGTGATGTTCCGTTTCAGCGGCGGGGCGAAAGGATCAGGCTTCTTCTCCCAGGTCATCGCGGGGAAGTCCGTGGCGATCGATCTGCTGATCGGCGGATATAAGAAATCGCTGGAATGGGACAGTATGGCTGTGAATGAACTGCAGATCGGCATGCGGGACAAAGGCATCCTGCATGTGGAAAAAGGACCGGCTACCGTGCATCCGGAAACACTTCCGTTCGTAGCGTATCCGCTTGGTCACGCGGAAGGATTTGTCGATGCGTTCAAGCAGGGATTCCGCGAGGTATACGAGAGCATAGATAATAAGGACAAGAAATATCACTACGCGACTTTCTGGGACGGACTGCACGAGATGGTCCTCTGTGAGAAGATCTGGGAAAGCAGCAAAGAGCAGAAGTGGGTGAAGGTACCGCAGGAAGTGTAAACAGAATGTCCGGAGCCGGAAAGCGGCGGTCCGGACCGGATAATAGAGAATACATACCGTAATGCATAATAAAGGAGGTACGCAATGGCTGAAAACAAAAAGAAGCTGACCGACGAGATCATGATCGGACCGCGGAAAGCGCAGAACCGTTTCTTCATCCAGGCGATGGAAACAAACATGGAAGATCCGTCAGGGAATCCATCCGAGAGAACGACCCAGAGATACATTGATCTGGCGGAAGGCGGCGCCGGCATGATCACACTGGAGGCGATCACTGTCACCCGCGAATGCCGCGCACGCGACAACCAGCTTACGATCATGCCGCAGAACCAGGCGGCACTTACAAAGTTTATGGATCGTGTCCACAATGCCAATCCGTCTGCGATCGTTGTATTCCAGCTGACGCATTCCGGTGAACTGTCAAGTCCCGAGTTCTCGCGCAGAGTCACGCCGAATCCGCTCCCGGGTTATGGCGGGGATCTTCTTTCCGAAGAGGATGTCGAGCATATCATGGATGATTTTGTCACAGCTGCGAAGATTGCATACAATGCCGGTGCAGACGGTATTGACCTGAAACTGTGTCACGGGTATTTCGGCAGCCAGATGATCCGGCCGTACAATAACCGTGACTGGAAATTCGGCGGCAGCTGGGAGAACCGCACACGGTTCCCGTATGAACTGATGGAGCGCATCCGCAAGGAAGTGCCGGACAAGAATTTCCTGATCGGTTCCAAGATCTCTGCATGGGAAGGCTTCCCGGGCGGATTCGGAACCGACGGCCCGGACAGCCCGGTCATGGATCTCACAGAGCCGATCAAACTCATCAAGGGCCTGGAAGAGCGCGGCGCAAGCTACATCGTTCAGTCAGCCGGAAGCCCGGGGATCACGATCAGCCTGACGCAGTGCGACAAACATGTCCCGTATTTCGCGTATCTGCACCAGTACTGGTCGAAGGAATTCCGGAAAGTTCTGAAACCAGAGACAGTCGTCATAGGCTCCAACTTCTCCGTGTTCCGCAGCGGCAAGAATGATCTCTGTGCGGTAGAACCGGAAAAGAGCGGCCTTCTCCCGTATGGTGAATGGTGCGTCAATCACGACGTCTGCGATATGATCGCGCTGGGACGCCAGTCACTGGCGGATCCGTTCCTGCCGAAGAAGGTTATGGAAGGGCGCGAAAACGAGATCAACTTCTGTCTTCTCTGCGACGCCTGTCTGGAACTGCTGATCCAGCAGAGCAAAGTCGGCTGCTGTGTGCATGATCCGCTGGCGCGTGAAGAACTGGTCCGGACCAGAAAAGAAAAAGGCAGGCTGAAACAGTCCCATACCTGAAGATGATACGTATCATCTGAGATAATTCCAATCTTGTAAATGAGGCTGTCGCAATAAGCATTTTCGTGTATAATCTGTATAAAATTCCGGAGGGGACATACGAAGCGCCGGTACTTCACGAAGACGACATAAGGAAGTCTGAGTGTTAGTACCACTGCGCTGAGTCCTAAGCGCAAGCGGTCCCCGAAAAAAATATATACAGGTTATGCACTGTTATACGCTTAATGCGACAGCCCCCATTTCTCAAGGCACATCGCAGAATACGAAAACATAGCCTTCAGCGCTTTTCAATGATAATATATAAAGCATG
>CACZSZ010000135.1 GCA_902783945.1 uncultured Lachnospiraceae bacterium | reverse complement strand
GCCAATGCCGTCTTTGACCGGCTGTTCGCCGCAGGGCAGCGGCTGCTTTCCGTCATCCGCAAAAACGAAGGCGGTGCGAATAAGGATCTGGCGAAGTTTGCCGACCAGATCAACCAGCTGGCAGATAAATGGGACAGATGATACTGAAATGTTGGAACTATTAACAGCAGCCGAAAGGAAGGAGCAGGAAGATGCAGTGGTTGAATTTTGACAAATTGGAAGCTTATAAAAAACTGGAAGGTCTGGCAGGCCGCGTGGACCTCAAAACGGTAATGGCCGGCGAGGAGGGAGCGAAACGTGTGGCCGCGTATCAGGCTCCCATGGCGGAGAACATGGTTTTCAGTTATGCCGCGCGCCCGGTGGACGACACGCTGCTGGATACACTGCAGATCCTTGCTGACGAAGCGCAGCTGACAGAAAAATACGCTGCACTCTACAACGGAGAAGTGATCAATACCGGAGAAAAACGGCAGGTCCTGCATCAGCTCTGCCGCGGACAGCTTGGAGATGATGTCATCGTGGACGGCGTGAACAAGCGTGCTTTCTACGTGGAACAGCAGAAGAAAGCAGCGGCGTTTGCCGAAAAAGTGCACAGCGGCGAGATCGTCTGCGAAGACGGCGGGAAGTTTACGACAGCCGTGCAGATCGGTATCGGCGGAAGCGATCTGGGACCGCGGGCGCTGTATCTTGCGCTGGAAAACTGGGCAAAAGTGAACGGCACTCTGAAAATGCAGGCGCGGTTCATCAGCAATGTGGATCCGGATGATGCGACTTCTGTGCTGTCGGATATTGATCTGGCTCATGCACTCTTTATCGTGGTTTCCAAGTCCGGCACGACGCTGGAGACACTGACCAACGAGATGTTTGTGAAAGAGGCACTGGTCAAGGCCGGTCTGGATCCGAAACGGCATATGGCGGCGGTCACGAGCGAGACCTCTCCGCTGGCCGGAAATCCTGACTATCTTGAAGCGGTCTATATGGATGACTATATTGGCGGCCGGTATTCCTCCTCGTCTGCGGTAGGAGCAGTCATCCTGTCTCTGGCATTCGGACCGGAGGTCTATGCCGAGATCCTGGACGGTGCCGCTGCAGAAGATGCGCTTGCGAAAAATACCGACATCCGGCAGAATCCGGATATGCTGGACGCCCTGATCGGTGTTTACGAGAGAAACTTCCTGGGATATGCCATGACGGCGGTCCTTCCTTATTCACAGGCTCTGATCCGTTTCCCGGCACATCTGCAGCAGCTGGATATGGAGTCAAACGGTAAGAGTGTCAACCGCTTCGGCGAGCCCGTCAGTTATCAGACAGGACCGATCCTGTTCGGCGAGCCCGGAACGAACGGCCAGCATTCCTTCTATCAGCTTCTGCATCAGGGCACGACGATCGTGCCGATCCAGTTCGTCGGATTTAAGAAGAATCAGATGGACAATGATGTGGTGATCGAGAACAGCACCAGCCAGCAGAAGCTTTCCGCAAATGTGGCAGCACAGATCATGGCATTTGCCTGCGGAAAAGATGCGGAAGATCCGAACAAATATTTTGCCGGCGGCAGAGGTTCAAGCATCATTGTCGGTGATAAACTGACACCGGGTGCCCTGGGTGCACTGCTGGCCCATTTTGAAAACAAGGTCATGTTCCAGGGCTTTGTGTGGAATGTCAACAGTTTTGACCAGGAAGGCGTGCAGCTGGGTAAAGTCCTCGCCAAACGGGTTCTTGCGAAAGACACGGACGGCGCCCTCACTGCTTACAGCGAACTCCTGGGAATTTTCTGATCCGTACGTAAAAAAGACGTAAGTCTTTTCAGACAGCAGGAAAGACAGGTTTAAGAGCTGTCGCATTAAGCATTTTCATGTATAAATATATTCATGGCTGACGCTGCGGATGTTCCTTTCAGAGTATAGTTATACATTCAATGCACTTAGTGCGGCAGCCCCTTTATTGAAAAAAGGAGATCACAGCATGTCCTGTACAACGATTCTGGTGGGCAGAAAAGCAAGCAATGACAATTCAACGATGATCGCCCGGACGGACGACGGACATTTTGATGTAAAGAAAACGGTCGTAGTAAAACCGGAGGATCAGCCGCGCAGATATGTCAGCAAGATCTCACATGTGGAGATCGATCTGCCTGAGGAACCCATGCGGTACACCGCCTGTCCCAGTGTGGACGACAAGGATGGGATCTGGGCGGCGACCGGCATTAACGCGGCCAATGTCGGCATGACGGCCACAGAAACCATCACTTCAAATCCCCGCGTGCTGGCCGCGGATCCGCTGGTCAGATATGTTAAGGCGGAGACAGAAGGGGAGACAGACATCCCCGGCGGGATCGGGGAAGAGGACATTGTAGTTCTGGTATTGCCCTATATCCGCAGTGCCCGGGAAGGTGTTCTGCGGCTGGGCGGCCTGCTGGAACAATATGGCACATATGAGTCCAACGGAATAGCCTTCAATGACGAAAACGAAGTATGGTGGCTGGAAACGATCGGCGGACATCACTGGATTGCCAGAAAGATTCCGGAGGAGGTCTGTGTGATCAATCCTAACCAGTTCGGTATGGACGGCTTTGATCTGGAAGATGCATACGGGGATAAACAGGAAAATCTCTGTTCTTCAGATCTGAGGGATTTCATAGCTGCATATCATCTGGATCTGAATACGGACGGTGTTTTTAATCCGCGGAATGTGTTTGGTTCGCGTCTGGACCGGGATCATGTGTATAACACGCCGCGTGCCTGGTACATGGGCCGGTATCTGGCGCCGTATTCCTTTACATGGGAAGGAGAAGGCGCGGATTTCACACCGGAGAGTGATGATATTCCCTGGGCGCTGGCGCCGGACCGGAAGGTGACCGTAGAAGATGTGAAGCATGTGCTTTCCTCGCACTATCAGGGCACACCGTACGATCCCTATTCGCATATCGACAGCGGAAAGCGGGGCATGTACCGTTCCATCGGGATCAACCGCACCGGCGTCACTTCCATCTGCCAGATCCGGTCGGAAGTATCGGAAGAGATCAAAGGCCTGGAGTGGATCTGTTATGGATCCACGACATTTGACGCACTTGTTCCCATGTATACGAATGCGGATGAAACTCCCGCCTATCTTCGTGAGGTCACGACGGATGTGTCCACGGAGAATTTCTACTGGGCCAGCCGGCTTATAGGAGCACTGGCGGATCCCTGCTATGCAGCATGCTTACAGGACATTGAACGTTATCAGGATGCGATGATGACAGAAGGCCGCAGGCTTGTCCTGGAGTATGACCGGAAAATGACGGAGACCTGCGACTGGTCTCTGACCGCAGAAGCAAATGAAAAAATCTGCGCCATGGCAAAGGAAAAGACGACGGATACCCTGAACAAAGTTCTGCTGAAAGCCAGCGAACACATGAAGAATGGCTATAACCGCGCGGACAACTGAAAACGGAAGCTGGTGAGGAAACAGATAATATGAGCACGATAGAAATTAAAAACATTCAGATCCTGCAGGAAGAAAAAGGGATCCGGAAGGATGTCTTTATTGAAGGCGGGCGCATTGCCGGCATCGGACAGAAACCGGAAGGCTTTTCAGCAGAGGAAGTGATCGACGGTTCGCACAAAGTACTGATGCCGGGACTGGTCAACGCACACACACATGCGTATATGTCGGTGTTCCGCAATTATGCCGATGATCTGCCCTTCACCGAATGGCTGTTTGAAAAGATCGACCCGCTCGAAAGCAGAATGACATCGGAACAGGCTTACTGGGGCAATATGCTTTCTATTGCGGAAATGATCCGTACCGGCACTACCTGCTTCGTGGACATGCAGATGTTCCCGCGCATGGCAGTGAAGGCCTGTGCGGACAGCGGGATGCGGGCTCTGATCACGCGGGGTCTGGTCGGCAGCGACCGGCACGACGAGGGCGGGATCCGCAGGCTCAGAGAAGCTTTTGATGAGATGGAGTATGCAGAAAGTCTTCCGGATGCGAATGTGTCCTTTGCGCTCGGACCGCATGCCATCTACACCTGCGGGGAAGATTTTCTCCGGTATACGGCTGAGATCGCAAAGGAAAAAGGACTGATGATCAATATTCATATGTCGGAGACGCAGTATGAATATGAGACCTGCCTGAAGGAACATGGCAGGACGCCTCTTGCCTACATAGAAAGTCTGGGAATACTGGACGTGCCGGCGATCCTGGCGCACTGTGTATATCTGGCGGAAGAGGATTATGCCATTCTGAAGAAGCCGGGTGTTTCGGTAGTGACGAATCCGGCCAGCAATATGAAGCTGGGAAACGGGTTTGCTCCGGTCCCTCGCATGCTGCGTGAAGGGATCAACGTCTGTCTTGGAACGGACGGCGCATCGAGCAATAACGCACTGAATATGTTCCGGGAGCTTGGTCTTATGACACTGGCGCAGAAGGGTGCGTCGAAAGATTCTCTGGTCCTTAAGGCGGAGGAGACGCTGCGGATTGCAGTTGAAAATGGCTATAAGGCAATTCAGGACGGAGACTTGCCGGGAGGCCGGATCGAAGAGGGATATTCTGCCGATCTGATACTGCTGGACGAGGAAGCCCCCAATTTCCAGCCCAAACATAACTGGAAAGCGGCGGTTGCCTATTCCTCGACAGGATATGAGGTGACGGATACGATCATCAATGGAAAAATCGTGATGCGGGACCGCGTCCTGACCACGATCGACGAAGAACGGGTGAACTATGAGATTGCAAAGGCCGTTGAAAATTTTTGAAAATGGTATCTGTGTAATCAGGTAATTTATACAGTACAGAACGGGAGAGATATATGAGCGAAATTCGTGACGCGAAACTGGCGCCTTCGGGGCAGCGGAAAATTGACTGGGTGCAGGATCACATGCCGGTTCTGCGCAGCATCCATGAAGACTTCAGGAAGACAAAACCGTTTAAAGGGATGCGCGTCGCGCTCTCAGTGCATATGGAAGCCAAAACGGCATACCTGGCGACGGTCGTGCGGGACGGGGGTGCGGAAGTTTTCGCAACCGGATGCAATCCGCTGTCGACACAGGACGATGTGGCGGCGGCACTGGCAGAGCGGGGAGTGGAGGTTTTCGCTTGGCATGCGGCGACGGCAGAGGAATACAACCGGCATCTGGCAAGCGTGCTGAAGAGCGGTCCGCAGATCATCGTGGATGACGGCGGGGACCTCATTCATATGATGCACACGGAACTGCGTGATCTGATCCCCGGTGTGATCGGCGGATGTGAGGAGACGACGACGGGCATTCACCGTCTGAAAGCTATGGACGCGGCCGGTGAGCTGAAGATCCCGATGATGCTGG
>CACZSZ010000134.1 GCA_902783945.1 uncultured Lachnospiraceae bacterium | reverse complement strand
TCCGTTTATAGGCCATGGCAGAGGATCCGATCTGTCCTTTTTCGAAGGGTTCTTCTACCTCTTTTAAATGCTGCAGCAGCCGGATATCATTGGAAAACTTGTGGGCACTGGCAGCGATCCCGGCCAGAACATTGGCAACACGTGTATCCACTTTGCGGGAATAGGTCTGTCCGGACACCGGATAGCAGGCGTCAAATCCCATTTTCTCCGCGATCTTCGGATCGATCTGATCTACCTTCTCCTGATCTCCTTCGAATAATTCCAGGAAGCTGGCCTGAGTACCTGTCGTACCCTTGCAGCCGAGCAGTTTCAGGGATCCGAGCACGTATTCAAGGTCATCCAGATCCATTGCAAATTCCTGGATCCACAGCGTGGCGCGTTTGCCGAGCGTAGTAGGCTGGGCCGGCTGAAAATGCGTAAAGGCCAGTGTCGGCTGATCCTTCTGTGCCTCCGCAAAATCCGCAAGTTCCCCGATCACATTGACCAGTTTTCTGCGGATCAGCTGCAGCGCTTCGCGCATGATGATCAGATCTGTGTTGTCACCGACATAACAGGATGTCGCTCCGAGGTGAATGATCCCCTTGGCCGCCGGGCACTGCACTCCGTAGGCATAGACATGCGACATGACATCATGACGCACTTCCTTTTCCCTCGCGCGGGCCACATCGTAGTTGATATCATCAGCATGTGCTTTCAGCTCGTCGATCTGCTCCTGCGTGATCGGCAGGCCAAGCTCTTTTTCTGTCTCCGCCAGCGCGATCCAGAGTTTCCGCCAGGTCCGGAACTTCATGTCCTGGGAAAAAATGAACTGCATCTCCTTGCTCGCGTAGCGCTCTGAGAGCGGGCTGCTGTATCGGTCAGTCGTACTCATATCTGTCAGCTGTCCCTTCTGCCCCTCCGGGCGTTTCCTTATATAATAGTTCCCGGACGCACTCTGTTGTCCGAATGAACCCGCAGCACGAAAAAGGCATCTTCCATGCCTTCTTCCCGTTGTTCTTCAACGCACCTGATTATAAGCTATCCGTTCTTTAAAAGCAATAAAAAGGCTTTATTTTAGTTCGGTGATGTGCTAACATAGTAACGATTTATCAATTTACAACGCGGTTCACAGATTGTCGTGCACCCGTTGACCAGCAACTATTCTGAACGAATACATGATATTTTGGAGGAATTACAAATGAAAAAGAATCTCAGAAAGATCTTTGCACCGATCCTGATCGCCACACTCACGATCTGCAGCAGTGCTGTAGTCAATGCAGCCGACGGCGACTATGTCTTCCTCGATGAGGATCTCGGTGTGGAATCCTACGCTATCGGCTTCCGCCAGGGTGATGAAGAACTGGCAGCAACCGTCAGCGGCGCGGTCAAGGCTCTGGTACTGAACGGCACCTACGATGAGATCGGTTCCAAGTATCCGGACATCAAAGATTATCTCTGCCTCAGCGCGGATGATATCGACGACTCCGATATCCCCGAGGAAGGTTCCGGCGATCCGGACTACACCTTCAAACACGGCTTCGATCTGGACTATCCGCCTTACTCTTATCTGCAGGACGACGGAGCTGTCGGCGGCTTTGACGTGGAGCTCTGCCAGGCTGTCTGCGATTATCTCGGATGGGGCTATGAAGCCGTTCCGTTCAACTGGGAAGCCAAGGACATGGAGCTCAACGCCGAGAGCTGCGACTGCATCTGGTCCGGCTTCACCAAAGAAGGCCGTGAGGACAAATACACATGGGGCATCACCTATTCCAATAACACGCAGGGTATCCTGGTCGCCGCCGATTCCGGCATCGAGACACTGGATGATCTGGCCGGCAAGATCGTCGGCGTACAGATCGACACCTCTGCGGCTGACATGCTGGAAGACGCCCGCAAGGATCTCGCAGATACTTTCGCGGAACTCAAGACCTATGAAACCTATACCGTCGCCTATAACGACCTGAAAGCCGGCGCGATCGACGCCGTTGCCATTGATATGACTGCTGGCGGTTATCTGATTGCCAAAGATTCCTGATCTCCGGATCATGTTCCTCCCAAGCCTCGCAGCACAAACGGAACAGAAGGAATAATGCAACATCATATAACACTTATGGAGGGGGTGCCGGCTCCGGACAGAGCCTGCACCCTTTTTCCACAGGGAGGTAAACACAAATGTCCTGGTCGACAATGCTCTCAACAATGGGCGCGGGAATGCTGCGCACCTGCGCTATCTTCTTCCTTACGCTGCTGTTTTCCATTCCCCTCGGCATGATCGTCATGCTGCTGCGGCGGTCGCGCTTCCCCTTCCTTCAGTGGATCATGAAGATCTATATTGCCATTATGCGCGGCACACCCCTGATGCTGCAGCTTCTCGCCTGGTATTTCGGTCCGTATTATCTGTTCGGGATGTCCATCCGGGGATACCGTTTTCCAGCGATCATCATCGGGTTCTCCCTGAATTACGCCGCCTACTTTGCGGAAATCTACCGCGGCGGCATCGAATCTATCCCGCAGGGACAGTACGAGGCGGCAGACGTACTCGGCTACAGCAAAACGCAGACATTCTTCAAGATCATTCTGCCGCAGGTGATCAAAACGATCCTGCCTTCGATCACCAACGAAGTCATTACCCTGGTAAAAGACACTTCCCTTGCCTTTGCGCTCGCGTATAATGAAATGTTTGCCATAGCAAAACAGATCGCGGCCTCCCAGACTTC
>CACZSZ010000133.1 GCA_902783945.1 uncultured Lachnospiraceae bacterium | reverse complement strand
TTGTCCATTCAGAAGATTCTGGGAATTCTGCTCCTTCTTGTCGGAGTCATATACGGAATCGTGATCCTTGCCGTCAATATACGGGACAGGGAAGTTTTTCGCTCTGAGAGCGGGCGGTTTTCCATTCTTTGTATTCTGGAGGGGGTCGTTTATTTCTTCGCGACACTGGGAATATCCGATTTTCTATTGAACACACTGGTATTCCGTCATCTGCATCTGGGCGATGATAAAAAACTGCCCGGGACTCTCTGCGCAGCCTGCCTGGTGCCGGGCGCTGTGATCGCCTGTTTTCTTCTGCAGGCGGAAAATCCTGTGGAACTGCATACACTGATCCCCTGTGCTGCGGCCATAACGGTGGGGTCTGTCCTCGGATCCCGTTTTGTAGGCAATCTTGAGGGAAAAGTCATAAAAAAGGCCTTGGGTTATGCACTGATCGCTTCCATGGCGGTACTGATCATCCGCATAGTACTGACGCAGGGAACGCCCGGGACACTGTCCGGACTTTACGGCGGGAAACTGATCTTTGCCGTGATCTTTTCCTTTTTCTGGGGTGCGGTCAATATGCTGGGCGTACCGATGAAGCCTGCAGGAACTGCTATGTTTCTTCTGCTGGGTGTTTCCCCGCTCAATACACTCACACTGGTTCTGGTCATGTGCTGTATCGGACCATTCGGCGGCGGAATACCGGTATTGAAAAGGGGCAATTATCAGCACAGACAGGTATGTGCGGCAGTCACAGCCGGGGTACTTGGTGCTGTATTGGGAAGTGTACTTGCACTGTCTCTTAATGCCATGATGCTGAATGTTATTCTTCTGGCAGTCATGCTGGTCGCGGTCATTTCTATTTTCAAAGCATAATTGGTCTGCGGTGGGTTGAATACACCATGAAAGAGAATGGAGACAAGAACAGGATAAAAGAGAAAATCCGGATGCTGGCTCTGGACCTGGACGGGACGCTGCTCACAAATGACAAGCGCCTGACCGGACGTACAAAGGAAGCGCTTCTGGCAGCGGCCGAAGCGGATATTATTCCCGTGATCGTGACGGGGCGGCCCCTTTCCGGTCTGCCGGAAGCAGTCAGAGAGCTGTCCTGCATCCGGTATGTCATTACTTCTAACGGAGCGGTCACAAGGGATCTTGTATCAGAAAGAACTCTGCGTTCCGCCTGTCTGGACAGCAGCATGGCTGCGGAAATTGTCCGGATACCGATGGAACGGGGACTGATCCATTGTGCTTTCATAGACGGGACCGGGTATTGTGAACCGGAATTCATGCGTATACAGTATGAACTTTACAGGGGAACTCCGCTGGAAGAATATGTGACAAAAAGCCGGAGGATCACGGAGGATATCGATGCTCTGATCCGGAGCCATCCGGAAGGCGTCGAGAATATCTGGTGTATTGCCGAAGACAGGGCTGAACGGGATGAGATAGCGCGAATGATCAATGAGCGGTGGCAGGTTCAGACAGTGCTGACAGCTCTGCGCGACGTGGAAGTCGGCAGTATGGAGGCAGACAAGGGAACTGCGGTCACAGAACTGGCGGACAGGTTTGGGATACATAAAGAGGAAATTCTGGCAATTGGCGACAATGACAATGACCTGGCCATGTTCCGCGCGGCCGGAACAACGGCGGCCATGGGCAATGCACCGGAATTTGTTAAAACAGAGGCATCTTTTGTAACCGGATCGAACGAACAGGACGGGGCAGCGGAGATAATTGAAAAAATCGTGTACAGCCGGGATTAGGCGGATCATTGTGCAGAATCACCAGTTTCAGAAGGGTATTTTTTGTACAATTATGGAATCGGGAGGTCAGCTGCCAATACACCTTTGACGCGGGAATCAGATAGGGTGTATATTTTATATAGTGTCATTGGTACTACCAATTTAACGATCGTTAAAGAGAAGGTCAGAAGGCTTTCAAAACGCTCTATGAAGGAGGAAAAAATGAAAAAAGTCAGCTTTTTTTATGACAAAACAACATTTGACCTGAACGTACCGGACGATACACCGGTGCTGACTTCCCGTGTGGATGAACTGGCCAGCGACAAAGACGGGCTGGAAATCGTCCGGGAGGCTATGGAACATCCCATCGACAGCCCGAAGCTTTCCGAGCTGGCAGCCGGCAAACCGGACTGTGTGATCATCATCAGCGACCACACGCGTCCTGTCCCGAGCCCGGATATCCTGCCGAATATGATCCGTGAACTGAGGGAAGGAAGTCCCGATATCGACATCACACTGCTGGTAGCGACCGGCTTCCACCGCCCCACAACGGTTGAAGAATTGAAGGGCAAACTCGGTGATGCTCTGTATGAAGAATTCAAGGATAAGATCATTGTTCACAATGCACATGATCCTTCACAGAACATCAAGGTCGGCGTGCTGCCGTCCGGTCCGGACTGCATCCTGGACAAAGCTGCCGTCAATGCGTCCCTGCTGGTCGCGGAAGGTTTCATTGAGCCGCATTTCTTCGCCGGATTCTCCGGCGGCCGGAAGAGTATTCTTCCCGGTGTCGCAGATGCCGTTACGGTCATGGGCAACCACTGCTCGAAGTTCATCGACAGTCCTTTTGCCCGCACGGGAATTCTGGACGGAAATCCGATCCATATCGACATGGTCGCTGCGGCAAAGATGGCTAAGCTTGCTTATATCGTCAATGTCGTTATTGATGAGAACAAAAAGACAGTAGCAGCTTTCGCCGGAAACTTTGAGAAGGCACATGAAAAAGGCTGTGCGTTTGTTTCGGATTATGTATGTGTCAAACCGGCACCGGCTGATATCGTTATTACGACGAACGGCGGCTATCCGCTGGATCAGAATGCCTATCAGTCACCGAAGGGCATGACAGCAGGCGAAGCTACTGTCAAGGACGGCGGCGTGATAATCATGCTTGGCTCCTGCCTGGACGGCACAGGCGGCGATTTCTTCTATCATATCATCGCAGACGAGCCTGATATTGAGACCGCTTACCAGAAATTCCTGGCAACAGCACAGGAAGACACGAGACCGGATCAGTGGTGTTCCCAGATACTGGCAAGGATCGTCCGGAAGTATTCCGTTATCTTCGTAGCCGACCCGTCCCAGAAAGAAATGATCGAAGGACTGAAAATGACGTATGCTCCGGATCTTGACACTGCCTATGCCCTGGCCAGAGAGTGGAAGGGTGCAGATGCAACACTGACCTGCATACCGAACGGCATATCTGTTGTTGTCAGAGACTGAAAGGCAAAGGTATTCAGCCGTATACCAGGGAAGTTATCGGTAATTTGCAGAGTAAATCAAGAGATATAAGAATGGGGGATCTTCCGCGGAAGATCCCCCATCTGTTGATGCAGAAGGCA
>CACZSZ010000132.1 GCA_902783945.1 uncultured Lachnospiraceae bacterium | reverse complement strand
CAGATGATTGACGAATTTTCCCTGCGGATGCAGATGAAACGGCAGAGCTGCACCATAGTCATACAGCTTGGCAAACATCTTGAACGTGCCGAGCGTCTTCATGGTCTCTTCTCCAAGAAGCACATCGCCCATCAGTGCGATCGCCTCCGGGAAGGTGATCGTGTCCTCTCCTTTACCCAGATAAAAACGGCTCATGGTGCTTTCATCCAGCGTAGTCTCACCGGAAATCGGAGCTCCTGTAGAGACGAACCATCTCTCGGCAATACCGCCTTTTTCCATGCCAAAGGCATAGAGGTCATCGGGATGAACTTTCAGCCGGCGCCCCGGGGGCAGAAAATTTCTTGGCAGCCAAGTCGGCAGAAACCGCGCGACGCCGTCGTACTTGTTCAGCTGATCCTGCAGTAACAACTGTTTGCTCATACTATCTCCTCCCTTTCTTCATTTTTTCATTTTCATTTTAGCTAATATTTAGCTAATCTTCAATTCTCTATTTTATACAAATATCCGCTGTTGTTTTTGTTAGAATTTTGGTGTTCTGCAAATGAGTCATCTATATTTTATGATCAGACGTATTCTTTCAGGAAACTGCGCGACATACTTCTATTATTTTGGCAAGATGTCCATGTCACTTTTCACAACTTGTCCTTATTATTTTTATATATTTTACCATTTGATTTAACTAATATTTATTGCTAAAATTATCTAAAATAGTTGATCCTGACACAGAATTTTTACCGATGATTTTTTTGTTTAAATACCTCATGTTTTTTGTTCTTGTGTTATAATGTATGCATATTTCAAAGCTTCCGTTCCGCTATTATAAAGCGATATCCGATCGTTCATTTCCGGATCTTTGACATAGCATACAGACACATAAAAGGAAAAAGATATGACCATCAAAGAATTAGCAGAAGAACTCCATGTGTCTCCAGCGACCATTTCTCTTGCGCTGAACGGAAAGCCGGGCGTCAGCGACGCGGTTCGGCAGCGCATTATCGACAAGGCACGGGAATACAACTATTATCCTTCACGGCAGTCCTACAACAGAAAAAAACGATTTACGATCCGTTTTATCGTTCATAAGGAATCCCTGCATTCTTCTGTTGTCACAAATATTTCATTCTATTCTCTGGTTCTTGAAGGACTGGAAGACGCGGCAAAGAATCAAAACTTCAACACACTCGTCAGCCATCTTCAGGAAGGTCCGGAAGCCGTCACGCAGCTGGCGGAACTGGTCAACGGCGCGGACGGCATCATCTTCTTCGGAACCGAGATGGATGAGGCTTCCCCGCTCTGCAGCGAACTGGTGCGGATCGACCGCGAAGTCTGTCCGGTCATTGTTCTGGACACCCGTCTGCATCACACCGGTCTGGACTGTCTTGTAAATGATAATTACGGCGGAGCCTATTCCGCCATTAAATATCTGCTGAATGCCGGCCACCGCCGGATCGGCTATTTCTCTGCAACAGGAACTTCTGTCCGGAATTTCGGAGAGCGTGCCGACGGCGTCACACATGCTGTCGCCGCCTGTCCTGATGCGGAACTGGTGACGGTGCCCATGCGTTTCTCCACAAAGGAAGCTCACGACGCCGTCTATGAATGGGCCAAAGACAAGCCGGTCGAAGCATTGCCGACAGCCTTTTTCGCCGACTCCGATATTCTCGCTTTCGGTGCGATCCAGGCGTTTTCGCGTCTCGGTCTCCGGGTTCCCGAAGATATCTCCGTTCTCGGATACGATGATATGCCGGAATGCGAATTGTTCCTTCCTGCCCTCTCTACGATCCATGTCGCCAAACGTACGATGGGCCGCGAGGCGCTGCATCTGATCACCAGACGGATCCGGGAGCGTACGGAACCCGCATCGGGAAGAACGCTCTGGGCACCTCCTCTCGTGATCACGGTGAAGACCATGCTCAAGGAGCGCAGCTCGGTAGCAGAAAAAAAATAACGCAGCCTGCCGGCTGCGCTGTACAGTAATTTACTTCGGAGCACCCTGCCGGGTGCTCCGTATCTTTATTCGGGAAACATCTCCCGTATTTTTTCTGCGATCGCTTCTGCCAGTCTTCTGTGAGAGGGCACATCCATATGGATCCCGTCTGCGGGATCTGCTTCGGCATACTGTGCCGCATCCAGGAATGCCGCACCGAATTTTTCCGCGACCGCCTGATATTCCGGAGCCAGCAGCTTCGATCTCTCATCCGCATCCTCACCGAATATTTCGCGGAAGAAATGATTGTTTTTATAAGCCGGACTCACGAGTGCCGGCGACACGATCAGAACCTTCGGATCGCTTCCGTGAAGCGGCGCATACTTCAGCACATCAAAATATTTTTCCAGACTCGCCGCGATCGTTCCTGCGCTTGCACTGAACCGCGGTTTCAGATCATTAACGCCCAGGCCGATGATGATCACATCCAGCGGCGACTGGCTTTCCAGGCACGGAAGAAAATAGGTAAGCCCTGAAAGCCGGCCTTCCACGGGATCGTCCCAGACCGTTGTCCTGCCATTGTAGCCTTCCTCAATAACCGTATACCCGGTGCCCAGAAGCTGCTGCAGTATTCCCGTCCAGCGCACCTCTTCGGGATACCGGTCCTTCGGTCCCGGTTCCTGCCCCCAGGTATTGGAATCTCCATAACACAAAATCCGTCTTTTCATACGATCCTCCTGCTGCCAGGCAGCTGTCTGTATATCTTCCGCACTTTACTCCGGGATATTTTGTCCCTCAGACACAGAATAGCATGAACCCTGCTTCTGCCTCATGAAACTTTTCCCATATCCTCTGATACCATTTTTCATGATCTTCACGGTTCGGATCGCGAAGGTTTGATCTCTCGTAAAGAAATGCCTTAGTATATGGCGTGAAATTAATTTCACATTTTGAAATTATTTCCTTTTTTCGTTGACAAACTCTCCTCTTCCTATTAAACTGAGAATATACATCTGTATCTACGCGGAATTGTCTGTCTTTATTCAGCTTTTCCTGCCGGATATGTGATGAGAGAACCTTCTTTTTCTGCAGATGCAGATATCATGGCCTAAAGGAGCGTGAAGTCAAATGAAAGCATTTATCATGAACGAAGAACGGAAACTCGTAGTTGCGGATATGCCCAATCCCACACCGAAAGATAATAACGCGATCATCAAGATCAAATATGCTTCGATCTGCGGTACTGATGTCCGCACCTATACAAAAGGAAATGAAAAGCTGAAAACGCTCCCGCGCATCCAGGGACATGAATGTGTCGGAACACTGTGCCACGTCGGCGCGCTGGCCAAAGAGCTGGGATATGCTGAAGGCGACCGCGTGACCATCGCTCCCGCGATCGGATGCGGCGAGTGCTGGCCCTGCAAGCAGGGACGTTCCAACATGTGTGACCACCTCGAGACGATCGGATGGGAATATGAAGGCACTTTCGCCGAATACCTTGAGGTTCCGGAAAAAGCACTCCGTCACGGCCACCTGATCAAAGTTCCGGATGATGTCTCCGACGAAAGCGCAACGCTCGCCGAACCGGCCGGCTGCGCGATGAACGCCCAGATGTATATGGATGTCCAGCCGGATGACTATGTCGTCATCTACGGCAGCGGCTTCATCGGCTGCGTACATGCCGAGATTGCTTTCCTGAAAGGCGCTTCCAAAGTCATCATGGTCGAGATCGCCGAAGAGCGGGCTGAACTGGCACAGAGAATGATCCCCGGCATCATCATGATCAATCCGAAATATCAGAATACGGTTGAAGAAGTAGCCCGCATCACAGAAGGCCGCGGCGCCAACGTCGTCATCACCGCTCTGTCTGTCCCGTCCTGCCATACAGAGGCACAGATCATCGCTGCCAAGATGGGCCGCATCAGCCTGTTCGGCGGCATCGTCGGCGAGAGCAAGGGCTGGATCGACAGCAACCTGATCCATTACAAAGAGCTCGGTGTCTTCGGTGTCCATGCGACCCGTCCGAACCTGATGAAGGAAGTTATGCGCTATGTTGAAGAAGGCAAGCTGGATCTTGACAAATACGTATCCGGTACTGTCAAACTTGAAAACATCGAGGATGGCTTCGCCAAGATCCGCGACGAAAACGCCCTGAAGATCCTGGTCGAGCCGTAAGAATTCCGAATCAGCAAAAAAACATCCCCTCCGGTTTCCCGAAGGGGATGTTTTTCATTTCCTGCTTTTGCTTCTTTCCACTGCCCGAAGACAGTGTTCAGAATAACATGTTTTAGTAATTATTCGCCACAACAAAGTTGACTCTGCCGGACGGACAGGTAGGATTATTCTTGCAGTTGCCGCAGCCCACACAGACATGACCCGCAGAGTCCGCAGCCGTCATACCCTTGACGATCGATACGCCGTTGCTGGTTCCGATCCGGTTTGCCCCGGCCTGGACCATCGCCATGGCATCATCATAATTACGGACACCGCCGGAAGCTTTCACGCCCATGTCCGGACCGACTGTCTCACGCATCAGGCGCACATCCGCCGTAGTGGCCCCGCCTGTGGAGAAACCCGTAGATGTCTTGACAAAATCTGCACCTGCGATCTTGGAAACTGTACAGACTTTGACTTTCTCTTCATCCGTCAGCAGACAGGCCTCGATGATGACCTTTACGAGCGCCCTGCCCTTAGCTGCATTCACGATCGACTCAATGTCTTCTTTGACACCGGCCCAGTTGCCGGATTTGATCATACCGACATTGACGACCATATCCACTTCCTGCGCACCCTGTTCGATCGCAACGATTGCCTCTGCCGTCTTGGCTGCCGGGCTCATTGCTCCCAGCGGGAAACCGACGACGCAGCAGGTCTTAACGCCGGAACCGGCAAGAATACGGGCTGCCAGCGGAACATAACAGGTATTGACACAGACAGATGCAAACCCGTACTGCTTCGCTTCTTCACAGAGCTTAACGATCTGCTCTTCAGTGGCATCTGCCTTCAGCAGCGTATGGTCGATCATTTTAGCGAGATTCTGACCGTTTCCGGAAACTGCTGCCGGAGCACTCCCTGTGATCTGGCCGCAAACATCTTTTGTTATTTCAGAAATGAGTTTTTCGATATCCATCCTGACAGCCTTTCTTTCTTAATTGAATCCACTGTATCAAATTCAGTATACAGCACTCTTCCGGACATAGCAAGCACATTTGCTCATTTCCGAATCACAAATGTTACTGTCTGCGGCTCCTTTGTTCCCCGCAGAATTTCTGCGTATTTCCAGCGTTATATTCTGGCCGCGCCGCTCTCGCGCGCCGCCTGTGCAACCGCCTCTGCGACCGCCCTGCCCACACGCGGATCAAACGCTTTCGGGATAATATAGTCCGCCGACAGTTCATCGTCAGAGATCAGGCCGGCCAGTGCATTGGCGGCAGCCATTTTCATCTCTTCGTTGATGTCATTTGCCCGGACATCAAAAGCTCCGCGGAAAATACCTGGAAATGCAAGTACATTGTTGATCTGATTCGGATAATCACTGCGTCCGGTTGCAATCACTGCCGCGCCGCCTTCCCGTGCTTCATCGGGGAATATTTCAGGGGTGGGATTCGCGCAGGCAAAAATAACGGCATCTTTATTCATCATCCGGACCATTTCTTTGGTGAGTACGCCCGGAGCAGATATCCCGATAAAAACATCCGCCCCGGGAATGGCATCGACCAGTTTTCCCCGGATGTTTTCTTTATTTGTAACTTCTGCAAGTTCTTCAAGCCAGTTGTGTGTCTTTTCCCGGCCTCTGTAAATAATACCGTCTTTGTCTGTCATAATGATATTCCGGAATCCTGCGGACAGCAGCAGTTTTACGATTGCCGTACCGGCCGCACCGGCCCCGCTGGTCACGATCTTCACATCTTCTTTCTTCTTTCCGGTCAGCCTGAGGGCATTTGTAATACCGGCCAGTGTAATGACTGCCGTCCCATGCTGATCGTCATGAAAGATCGGAATATCACATTTTTCCTTCAGCTTCTGCTCGATCTCAAAGCAGCGCGGGGCAGCGATATCCTCCAGATTGATCCCTCCAAAAGACCCGGACAGCAGATAAACGGCATTGACAAATTCATCCACATCCTTTGTCCTGATACAGAGCGGGACAGCATCCACATCCCCGAACGATTTGAACAGCACACATTTGCCTTCCATGACCGGCATGCCTGCCTCCGGCCCGATATCACCGAGCCCCAGTACTGCACTCCCATCCGTAATGACCGCACAGAGATTATGCCTGCGGGTCAGTTCATAAGACTTGTTCACATCTTTCTGAATCTCAAGACAAGGCTGCGCCACACCCGGCGTATACGCCAGAGAAAGGTCGTCTTCATTCTCGACCGGGACTCTCGCAACGATCTCAATTTTGCCTTTCCATTCCCCATGCAGTTTCAGTGATTCTTTTGCGTAGTCCATGTTTGGCTCCTTTTGCTTCTTTACGCCCTGCGCAGCATTGTTTCATTTTTCTTTTTTACGATTACAACGCTAAAAGTACGTCAGTGCGGAACAGCGCGTAATCGACTTTTGGCGACTTAATCATTTTATTGCTCTTTATTACTTTTGTCAAACGGTTTCATAATGGTTGAATAGCGGTCTGTTTTATCTTATTTCGGTCTATATTAGGTTGCTTCCCCTGCAAACGGATGATATACTGTAGAAAACATGGAGGTGCCTGCTTTATGACAATCGCAGAAATGCAGAATCGCAAAAAAGAGCTCGGTTACACAAATGAACAGGTCGCGCAGCTGTCCGGACTTCCTCTGGGCACCGTACAGAAAATCTTTGCCGGCGCTACGAAGGCACCCCGGCGCGCCACTATTCTGGCACTCGAACGGCTGCTGGGTGAAAGCGGCGGTACCGCGCTGTCACGCCCGGCGGAAAAACCACCCGGGCATGAACCTTTTGCACAGGCTCCACGGTATGCCGTGAGAGAAAGCTCCGCCCTGTACTCTCCTGAAAACCCCCTCCATACTCTGGAAGAGTATCTTGCCCTGCCCGATGAACGCCGGGTCGAACTGATCGACGGTGAATTTTATGATATGGCTTCTCCTGCACGTATCCATCAGGCTATTCTAAGCCGTCTTCTGATGGAGCTCATGCCTTATGCAGACAATCATCCGGATTGCGAATTATTCGTAGCCCCGTCCGATGTTGTTCTGGACAATGATGAATATACGGTTGTCCAGCCGGATCTGTATATTGTCTGCAGGGAGACCACTTTCAATAAACTGCGCTTTTACGGCGCGCCGGATTTCATCATCGAGATCCTTTCACCTTCCGGCCGATACCACGACCAGTTCCGTAAGCTGAACAAATACCGGCTCGCCGGTGTGCGGGAATACTGGATCATCGATCCGGAAAAACTGAAGATCACCGTCTATGATCTGGAACACGAAGAACTTCCGGAAACCTACACGTTCTCGGATACCATCCCCGTACTGATTTCAAACGGAGAATGCTCTGTAGATTTTTCGAAAATATATGAAAAGATCAAACGCTATCTGTAAGAATAAAAGGCCCGCTGCCCTCAAAAAGCCACACCACCACTGGCCCAGGCGCAGACGGACAGCCACAGCCGTACTTCTGACCGCATTTCTGGCTGTACTGCTTATGCTGTCCGTGTGCAGCACGGGGTGTGCCCTGCTGCCGGAAGGCAAATGGTTCTTTACAAACTCTGAATCGGTGTCCTCGCCAGATTTTTCTCCGTCTGATGCCGGCGTCAATTCCGAAGGTCCGGCACAGCTTTTCCCGGTTTTTCATTCGGCAAACTCCGCATCCATCGACCTTTCGCAGATCCCGCCCTGGTCGGAAGACCGCCGGTGGGTCGAGATAAACGGAAACCGGCCTTTCTTTACTGAAGAAGAGATCACCGATCAGTCCTTTGAAGAATACGGAGAACTGGATGCGCTCGGGCGGTGCACCGGGGCCTTTGCCTGCGTGGGAACCGATCTCATGCCGGAAGGCGAGCGGGAATCGATCGCCGAGATCCGTCCGACCGGGTGGCACAATATAAAATACGCAGGTATCGACGGCGATTTTCTGTATAACCGCTGCCATCTGATCGCGTTCGGATTAACAGGTGAAAACGCCAATGAACGGAATCTCATCACCGGCACACGCTACATGAATACCGTCGTCATGAACGATTTTGAATACGAGACGATCGCCTATATACACCGGACCGGCAATCACGTGATGTACCGTGTGACCCCGGTCTTTCAGGGAAATGATCTTGTCGCCTCCGGCGTTCTGATAGAAGCCCTCTCTGCAGAAGACTCCGGCCTGCTGCCATCTCTTTTTTCCGGGCTGTCCGCCTTCCGGAAAAAGTATCTTCCCGGACAAACGCTGCCGGGCATCTGCTTCTGCATCTATATCTACAACGTACAGCCCGGCGTTACGATCAACTATGCCACGGGCGACAGCACCGCCGCCCCGCTCGCCGGAACAGAACAAACCGGCCGCAGCGACCCGCAGCCGGAAGATCCTTCCTATGTCATTAACATTTATTCCGGGAAATTCCACCGCCCGGACTGCACCTCGGTCGAAGACATACAGCCGCACAACCGCCGCGACTTCACCGGTTCCCGGGAAGAATTGATCGCAAAGGGGTATGCGCCCTGCGGGATCTGCAAGCCGTAAACCGATTCGGCAACAAATTTATCGATTTCCGGAAACCTGTTGTTATCAGCTCTCCCACCACCGCCAGGCCAGCATCTCTTCCAAAATGCGGTGCCGCTCTTCGTCGGCGCGCCGTCTGACCTCCATTTCGGCGTCATCCGGGTGCGGTTCCGTCCAGACATCTTCGCCGATTGGAGTCTGTGCCTGTTTCCAGCTGTCTGTTCCGCTTGTCCCGTGTTTTCCGCCGGCCTGGTCTTCTTCCGCTGTCTGCCAGTCTTCGTCATACACAAGTTCCTGCAGCTCATCCGGCGTTAATCCGCCGGAATCCTTCTGCCCTTCTTCGATCAGACCGCCGCCCTTGAACTGTGTCTCATACAATTCGGTGTACACACCTCCTGCTCCGACCAGCTCTTTGTGCGTGCCGCGCTCGACGATCTCGCCGGCTTTTACGACTATGATCTCATCTGCCGCAAGGATCGTAGACAGCCTGTGAGCGATCAGGATACTGGTGCACGATGTGACCAGCGGATCGATCGCTTCCTGGATCTTTGCCTCAGAGATCGAGTCGAGAGAAGCCGTCGCCTCGTCAAAGATCAGCAGCGCCGGTCTGCGCAGCAGCACCCGCGCGATGGAGATCCGCTGCTTTTCACCGCCGGAGAGCTTCAGACCGCGATTTCCGACAACCGTATCAAATCCTTTTTCCTGCGCATCAATAAAGTCCAGAATGTTGGCTTTGCTGCAGGCTTCACGCAGTTCCTCTTCCGTTGCATCCGGACGGACATACAGCAGGTTGTCGCGGATCGTCCCGTTGAACAGGTACGTCTCCTGAGTCACCACTCCGATATTACCCCGCAGAAATCCCAGATCCAGTTTCCGCACATCGACACCATCGAACAGTACTTCGCCCGTGTCCACGTCATACAGCCGCGGGATCAGATTGACGATCGTACTCTTGCCCGATCCGGACGGTCCGACGATCGCCACCGAGCGGCCGCTGTCCAGTTTGAAACTGACATCCTTCAGAATCTGCTTTTCTCCATCGTAAGAGAATCCCACATGTCTGAATTCCACACTTCCGGATGCCGTTTCCGGAACAAGTGCGTCCGGTGCGTTTTCGATTTCGACCGGCATATCAAAGTACTCAAAGATCCGTGAGAACAGCGCCATGGAACGGATCCAGTCGACCTGGATATTCAGAAGGGAATTAACCGGTCCGTACATGCGTGAAAGCAGGGCGACCAGCACCGTGATATCACCGACTGTCAGATCAGCCCCGTGCCGGATCATCAGAATGCCGCCGACCAGATACAGCAGCATCGGTCCCACGCTGGTGATCGTAGAGAGCACCACACGGAACCAGCGGCCCGCCATACTTTCGCGGATATTCAGACGGATCATGCGGCCGTTGGCTTCTTCATATTTTTTGTACTCGTGATTTTCCCGGGAAAACAGTTTTACCAGAAGCTGTCCGCTGACGGACATCGTCTCGTTCAGAATACCGTTGATCTCATCATTGCACTTCTGCGCCTCCGTCGTGATCTGCCAGCGCGTTCTGCCTGCACGTCTCGTCGGAATCGTAAACAGCGGAACAATGATGATCCCGACTGTTGCCAGGATCCAGTTTTTCTGATACATAGCGATCAACGCCGCGATCAGCGTGATAACATTGGAAAGAATACTGGTGAAAGTATTGGCGATAACCTGTTCCACACCGGAGATGTCGCTGGTCATCCGCGTGATGATCTCGCCCTGATTACTGGATGTGAAAAACTTCTGTGACATCTGCTGCAGATGCCGGTACATGGCATTGCGCATATCGTAGGTGATGTGCTGCGCAATCCATGTGTTAAGATAGCTCTCTGCCACTCCGATCAGGTTGGCGGCTGCCGTCACGGCCAGAGACAGAATGATCAATATGATCAGCCGCCGGAAATCGCGTCCGATCAGACCCTCATCAATAATACGTCCCGTCAGGATCGACGGCAGAAGCGTCAGTACAGACGAAGCAGCAATACAGATCAGCGCCACGGCCAGCTGCTTCCAATACGGTTTCAGATAGGACAGAACTCTGACAAGCAATTCCTTCGTTACTTTCGGCTGGCTGGCCTTCTCTTCTTCCGAAAGAAACCTGTTCCCCCGGCCGAATCCCATGGGCCCTCCCGGCCCTCCTCCTGGCGGCATATGACCTCTTTCTGCGCAGCCCTGCGCTGCCTTATCTGCAAGTAATTTATTTCTGAGCCACTTCCAGCTGCCTTACGGCTGGT